>NZ_AYTW01000014.1 GCF_002752635.1 Mesotoga sp. Brook.08.105.5.1 | reverse complement strand
TACACAATCTTTTTTACATACTCTGGGGGTGAAATCCCCCTGGGCTACTCACCTTATCGAATAGGCGTTCCCGGTTCTTGTATCTTGTCAAATAGTGCTCGAGCTCCACGAACACTACCGAAACGAGACTTTCATCGCTCCTTTCCGCATGACCCAGATAATACCTGCCCTTGTCAAGAACCTCTGAGCGAAACGCAAAGTCGACTTCTCTCCTAGAATGCGCGCTGAGGATGATAGAGGAAAGATCCTTCACACCAAGAACTGAGGACAATCTGTCAATGTCTTCACCTGCCCGCAAAATCTCATCAAAAAGCGGACTAGATTCATCTAGACCACAGATTTTCTCAAGAATTGTCCTGCCATCATATAACCCGAAGACAAGTTCGAGTTCTCTATTCTCCTTCACTGAAGAATAGGGGCTTTCCGAGTCAAATCCATCTGTGAAGAAACGTAATTCGTCACACATCTATAATCATCCTCCAGCTTTTTGCTCATGCAACTCTGTGCCATCAACCTATTACGCATTGAACGTTTCGGCGTAAATTAGTATAATTCTACTGGCCGGAAAAATCGTAGTTTAGGATGCGATTCGCATGAAAAGGATTCATCAATGGACAACCAAAACAATTACCGTTATGGTCGTCCTGATAATAATAAAATCGTTGATATTTTACGGTTATACTGCAGAGCTTGCAAGAGCATCGATATTGCTTGGAACACTAGCATGGATGTCGTTCTTGATGCTGCTTTTCTGGATTGTTTTCAGGGGAAAGTTCTTCCTGCTCTACTGCATAATCTCGTGTATACTATTCGTAGATTTCATATACTTCCAGTATTTCGGATTTCTACCTTCAGTTAAGGAGCTCATTCATGTAGGCCATGTTGGAGCCGTAAGAGAAAGCATTATGTATGTCCTTAATCCTATTAGCTTTATCTTCATTGTCGACTTGATTCCAACAGGACTGTATCTAAGAAAGAAGACTTTGAGAGCCTCGGAAGGAACAGTAAGAAAACCGGGGTATCCAGATACTCTTGTGACGATAATTCTGCTCATTAGTCTGCTCATCCCTTTCTCGTCAGAGGCTTTGCAGCCTTATTTTGTCTTCAACAGATATGGGGTGTTTGCCTATCACATGTTCGACCTGGTAAGAGCGATTCCAGGAGTTGATAGAGGAATAGAAGTTGATGAAAGGGTCTCTTACGAAGGCTATATCAACAAGATGGCCGATAAGGGAAAATACTTCTCCGTTGCAAAGGATAGGAACGTCATCATGATTCAACTAGAGTCATTTCAGGACTTCTTGGTGGGTTTTGAGTACAATGGGCAGGAAGTAACTCCTAATATAAATAAGATTGTCTCACGTGATTCGATTTACTTCAAGGAGATCTATCAGCAAATAGGTGCTGGCAATACATCTGACTGCGAGTTTGTTGTGCTCAACTCAATGCACGCTCTTGGGGAGGTTTCCGTTTATCAGACAAGAGAAAGCAACAGCTTCTATGCTTTGCCTTCACTAATGAAATCAAAAGGATATCATACAGTTGCATTTCATGGAAACAACGGATGGTTCTGGAACAGAGAGAATATCTACCCTTCATTAGGGTTTTCGGATTTCGTAAGCCTTGAAGACATGGAAAGCGACGAGATCATCGGATTTGGGCTTAGTGATTCCTCTCTTTTCAGACAAACTCTGGAGCATCTAGGGCTTCTTGAGGAACCGTTCTTTGCCTTCATAGTAACGCTTACAAGCCATAATCCATACGATATGCCAGAAGAACTGAGGGGACTGAATTTGCTGCCCGAACATGAAGGCACGCTTTTTGGCAACTATATTCAGTCCGTTCATTACGTGGATGAAGCGCTCGGTCATTTCGTTGAGGGGCTGAAAGAATCAGGTCTCTACGAGGATTCCGTGATCGTCCTTTACGGTGATCATGCGGGTCTATACCCGTTCAACAAGGAAAACAAGGACATACTTACCGAACTCTTGAAAACAGAATACGATTTCACACAGGCTATGAACATACCTCTGATCTTTCACATACCCGGTTCCGAAATCCAGGTAACTAGCTCAACAGTAGGAGGACAGATTGATCTGTTCCCGACACTTCTCAATCTTATGGGAATAGTGGAACGAAATGGGATTCTGTTTGGAAGGGATCTACTAAACATCTCGTTTGGGTTCGCCGCTCTTACCCATTACATCCCCGAGGGATCATTCATAGACGATAATAGGGTCTTCATAATGTCAAGCGATGGAATACTTAAGAACAGCAAAGCAATTGACAGGAAGAGCGGTATAGAGATAGTTCCTTTCAGTTGCCTGGACGGATATAAAGATTCCATACAGCAGATAGCTGCGTCGAAGTATTTCATACTCAACGACTCGATATCGAATCTGACTGGCGCAAAAAGCGCCAAAGAAGACTAGACCCTGAAAGAGGAATAACCAAGAGAGGTCTCGCTTTGTCGCTTTGCATGAAGCACTGTTTTGTTCTGCTGCAGAAGATGTCAAGAGATCTATCGTTTCTCTCTTCTCCCTGAAGAAGTTGATATAACACGGAACTTTATATGTTTTTTCTTGCTTATCTTACGCGCTCCTGGTCGACTTATTCCTTTATGCCTGTGCCGACAAGGCTTTTCACAAAGAGGTTCTGCAGCAAGAAGAAGACCAGTAATGTGGGAATCACAGCAACCATCGTGCCGGCCATAATAATACCCCAATTGTTCGCAGATTCGGCATCAATTAGCATCTTGACTCCGATCTGGACTGTCTTCATCTTATCTTCCATCGTAACTATTAGGGGCCACAGATATATGTTCCAAGAATAAACAAAGTTTATGATTGCCGAGCCCGCAATAACCGATTTAGAAAGAGGCAGAAGAATCTTCAAGAAATACTTGATAGGTCCGGCTCCATCGATTCTTGCAGCATCCTCCAGAGATAGGGGAATCGTCATGAACTGCTGTCTCATCAGAAAAGTGTTTGTTGCGCTGGCCATAAACGGAATAGTAAGGGCCCAATATGTATTCACCCATCCAAATCTGTTCATAAGCGAGAAGAGAGGAACTATCATTATCGTCTCTGCCGGCAGGAACAGCGTTGCAAACAGAAAACCGAAGGCCAGTCCTCTTCCGGTGAACCTAAAGTTTGAAAAGGCGTATCCCGCAAGCGTTCCCGTTACGAGCTTGCCAAGAGTAATCGCTGTTGACACGATTGCGCTGTTCAGAAGAAGGCGTGCAAAAGGAACTGTCTTGAAAGCATCAAAGTAGTTCTTGAAATAAAACGCAGTCGGGAAAAACTTCGGAGGAAAGGAAAAGACACTTTGAGGCGGCTGAAGGCTCATTGTAATAGCCAAGATCACCGGCATGATGAAAATGAAAGAGACCGAAATCAGCACGACTTCAATAATCACTGTATTCAGTAGTTTCCTAGTAGACTTCTTCATAGCCGCACCTCATTGGTAGTGAACTCGCCTTTCTGCAACGGCAAAGTAGATGATAGTAACAACTACCATAATCATGAACATTATTACGCTCTGAGCCGAGGCAGGTCCTCTTTTCTGGAAAGTGAAGGCATCCAGATATAGCCTATAAATCATGTTTGTCGTGTACCCTGCAGGACCTCCTCTTGTCATCACGTCTACTATTGCAAATGAGGAAAACATCGTACTAACAATATTCATAATTACCAGATAGAAAGTTATCGGAGAAACCATGGGGAAGATGATTCTCCAGGTTTTTTTCATCACCCCTGCCCCATCAAGAGTTGCAGCTTCGAGAAGGTCTCCCGAGACGTTTTGAATACTCGCGATATAGAATATCATATTGAAAGGCAGTATCTTCCAGACAGTGGCGAAGAGCAAGGCATAGAATGCATACGGTTTCGAAGTCAACCATTCGACCTGAATTCCGAAAAGCTTCATGAACACATAGTTGACATGACCAACAACCGGGTTGAGAAGGAAGGTCCACAGTGTGCCGGCAATCGCCGGAGAAACAGCATAAGGCGCAAAGAGAAAGGTTCTGTAAAGCTTCGTCCCCGGGACGTTTTGAGTAAGGAGCATAGCAATTATGAAGCCGAGGAATACAGATAGTGTTACAGAAAGCCCAACATAGACCACCGTTAGCTTCACTGAGGAAAGATACTGCTCATTGTTGAAAAGGTTTATGTAATTCTGAATTCCCACAAATGTTGTTTTGTTGCCAAAGGTGGAGACTCTGTAGAGACTCATCCTGAATGCTTCTACTGCAGGATAATAAATGAATAAAACAATAACTAGAAAGGTAGGTACCAGCAGAAGGTATGGTAACCACTTTCGCATTCTACACCTCCAGCATTAAGCGGAGCGGGCAGTCAGCCCGCTCCAACTAAAGAAAAGTATCAGTAGTTAGCTTCGTTATAATCGCGAATTGCCTTTGTTGCACCGTCCTCGGCATATTTTAGCGCCTGTGCAGGTGTCATTTCCCCTGCAATCATCTTCTCGATGGCAGTGGTCACAACCGTCCTGATCTCAGGAAAAGCGCCAGTTATTGCACCGTTTGTATTGTAGCTTTGCACTGAAAGCAGCAGCTGCAGTAACGCCGTTAGGTGATCGGGATAATCACCGTAGTAACCACTTGCAACAAGCTTTTCAACCGAGTCTTTCCTGACTGGGAAGTAGCCGGTCGCCTTGTGCCACTCAATCTGCTGCTCTGTTCCGGCCATGAATTTTATGAATTCCCATGCTGCCCTTGTTTCTGCTTCAGGATGGCCATCAATCAACCACAGACTTCCTCCGCCGATAATCGCTCCTCCGGCCTTTGAGTCTGCCGGTCTAGGCAAGAAAACACTGCCAAGTTCAAATCCGTTTGCCTTTGCAGATTCCATCATAAGAGCTACATCTGAAGTTGAAGTCATGAGCATTGCGGCTTTCTGAGAAATGAACAGGTTTCTTGCTGCAGTCCAATCCTCAAATTTCGTGTTAATCATGGTGCCTTCTTGGGACATGGCATTCCACCATTCAAAAATCGCAAGACCCTCTGGCGTGTTAAACACAGCTGCAGTAGGTCTCCCCGTTCTACCATTGTTCTGATTGATAAGCGGAGCATCTTGAGCTGCCATAAGCTGTTCAAAGAACCAGGAATTCAAAGATACAGTAAAGCCTGCCTGCTCAACATTCCCCGAGGCATCCTTCACAGTTAGCTTTCGCGCCACATCGATGAAGCTCTCGAAAGTCGTTGGTGGATCGTTGGGATTCAAGCCTGCTTTCTCAAAAAGCGTTTTGTTATAAAATACGATGGCATTAGAAGAGTTGAAGGGCATAGAATAAAGCTTGCCGTTCACTCTGTAATAGTTCAGCACCTGAGGCATGAACTTCCCGATGTCAAAGGACGGATCGGCCTCCATCATCTCTTCGATTGGAATTGCGACCTCCCCATCAATCATCATCTGAGTACCAATTTCGAAGACCTGAACTACATGAGGAGCCGTTCCTGCCTGAACACCGGCGATCATCTTGTTCAGAGTGTCTCTGTAGCTTCCAGTGTACTGCACTTCAACCTTGATGTCAGGGTGCAATTTCATAAATGCATCTGCCTGAGACTGCAGAAAGTCAATTCTCCAGCCACCCATTGCATGCCAGAACTGGATTGTTGTTGCAGAAAGTGCGAGTGAGAAGATCAGCACAATCGACAGAAGAAGAAGCTTTCTCAAAAGAACCACCTCCAGAATTGAGTTAGGAACTTAAGCCAAAGCAACTGCTCAGACCAACAAAGAGAAAACCGCCTAGTTTTGATCAGGGCGGTTTTCTCTTTGTCAGTACCACCATGTTTTCATTGTACTACAAAGCTTACAAAAAACAAAACATAGAATTACTCTTCTAGACTATGTGGTTCTTTCGCGGTAGTCTAGGAGGAGCCTGTCGATCTCACCAATCTTTTCACTTTCAGCCTTCCAGAAATCTTGAGACATCGTGCTGTTGAGTTCGTCAACTGTCCTCCCCTGTTGTTCAACCCAGGTATAATACTTCAAATTGTGCCATCTCATGCGGTTCTCCATTGTCCCTTCGAATATCCAGTCCGTCTTTGCTCCAAGGGCAAACGATTCGAACCTGTGCTTTGCTTCATCCCTGGTGAGGCTACCGTAAGTCTTCGTCATGTTCGCCATCACAGAATGATAACGATCCATGTTGTCTGTAGCAATGGTCACGATGTTATCTTTGTCGGTCATTTTGTAGTACTTCGCCATCTTTATCGCACCGACAACATTTGCAACTCCCGAGATACCAAATATGTCTGCCATTGTCTCTACATCTTCTTCCTTCAAAAACTCCTTCAAGAAGCTCTTGCCCTCGCCATCGGTCATAACCTGGAGCAATTTTTTGCATTCGATGTCGTCAAGCGCGACAACGGCATCGTTGTTCATCACATTGTGAATCCAGGTCACGTGTTTGTCTCCGATTCCCTGAATGTCGTGGCCACCATAACCATTGAGCGAAAGAGTCGGACACTGCACAGGCTCACCAGCAACGATTTTGACCTCAGGATACACTTCTTTTATCCTGTCTCCACAAGCTATTGTTCCGGCAGAACCGACGGTTGCAACAACTGCGGAGACCCTGCCGTTACCGAGCCTGAGCTCGTCCATCATCTCCAGAATCGTGTTTCCTGTCACATAATAATGAAATCTGTAATTTCCTAGCTCGTCAAACTGATTGAGAACACGCACTTTTTCTGGATTGGCTGCCTTCAATTCCTTTGCTTTGTCGTAAATCTCCTTCACGTTCGACTCACAACCGGGGGTTGCTATAACTCTCGCACCATACTCTCTAATTATGTCGAATCTCTCAGAGGACATCTCTTCCGGCAGAATTACCACGGAATCGAATTTCATTCTGCATCCGACCCAAGCGCCTCCGATTCCATAGTTCCCCGTGGACGGCCAGACAAGTGTGTGATAAGTTGGATCCACTTCGCCTCTCAAAACCTTTTCCATCAAAATCGAATAAGTCGCTCCCACCTTGTGGCTGCCTGTTGGAAAATCCTTTCCGTACAGGACAACAATATTTGCATCGACTCCTGTAAATTCTTTTGGAAGTACGAAGTAGTAGATCCTGTTTTCAATGTCTCTCCATGAGATGTTAAACAGGTTGATCGGATCCAGGGGATCTTCCTTTCTCATCTTCCAGGCGATCTCTCTCGTTTTTCTGTCGATCTTCTCTGGATGCAGCATTTCTTCAAACGTTGGACCAAGAACAAACTTAGCCATTATAAGCCTCCTTGTTAACTAACTACTGTATTATGAAGAAAAATCACTTTCAGTTAGTCGAAGCACGTACTCAGGAGTAACCGGTACCTGCCTTACTCGCCTTCCTATAGCCATAGAAACAGCGTTAGCAACTGCTGCAGGAACAGGCATAAGTGAGGGCTCACCTATCCCCTTGGCTCCATATGGCCCTTCTGGGAAGGGCTCTTCAACGACATCAATGACCAACTCATGAGGGATTTCGTGGACCGTTGGAATAATGTAAGTGTTGAAATTATCTGAAACGATCCTTCCATCTCTCTGCTTCAAATCCTCGTAAATCGCGTACCCCATCCCCTGAGCGAATCCTCCTTGTATTTGACCAATAACTCCTTCGGGATTTACGGACTTTCCCACGTCATGAGCTGTGAAAGCCTTCAAAACTTTGGTTGAGCCCGTTGCTAAATCGACTTCAACCTGTACAACCTGACTCGCATAAGAGTAGGTAACGTAAGCCTCGCCTATCCCGTTTTCCATGTCAAAACTCAATTTGGGAGTCTCATACCAACCTGTCTCAAACAACTTGACATTTCTCTTGTAGGCCTCTTCGACTATTTCATCGAATCGCATTCTCTTTCCATCTTCATAATAAACAGAGCTGCCTCCAAACTTCACACCGGCGGGGCTGCCACCCGTTATTTCGCAGAATACGCCAACCAATTTCTCTCGCAATGCAATACAGGCACTTCTTACCGCGTTCCCTGAATAGATAGTAGTCCTGGAGGCCACTGTCGGTCCACTGTCAGGGACAAAGGCCGTGTCCGGCTGATGGACAAGGATTTTTCCTATACTCTGACCCAGCTCTTCGGCAGCCATTATCGCGATTACTGTTTTTGCGCCCTGTCCCATTTCCGTTCCACCGATTCTTACTTCTACAGATCCGTCTCTATTAATCAGAACGTGCGCACCGGACTTGTCAAGAGCCTGTCCACCGGCGCCAAGACTTACTCCATAGAAGATGTGAGAAACTCCCACACCTCTCTTAAAATCATCGTGTTCCTTGTTGAACCGCTCTGTCTCCGCCACAAGTCTCTGCCAGTTCGAAGCCTTCTTGACTCTCGATAGAGTCTCCGGTGCTCCGACACTGTTAAGCAGAAGATGATCTGTAGAAGTTCTCGATCCTCTCTTTAGCGTGTTGATTTCTCGGAACTCCATGGGATCGAACCCCATCTGAAAAGCTATATCATCAACCATACTTTCAACTGCAAAGAGAACCTGCGGCGATCCAAAACCCCTGAAAGCTCCGGGCGGAACCTTGTTGGTGTAGACGGCGCAAACATCGACGTCCACATTATCAATCTCGTAAGCTCCGGCTGCATGCACAAGCGTCCTAAACATGACGATTGGTGTGAGCGTGGCATAAGCTCCCATATCCATATAAGCCTTAATCTGCATCGCCTTGATTTTCTTTCCTTCAAGCGCAACTTTATAATAAGACTTAACTGGATGGCGCTTAGAAGTGGTCTGAATATCGATCTCTCTTGAATAAATGAGCTTCGCAGGTCTTCTTAAATTGTATGCAGCTACGGCCGCATAAGAAGCAACGTAAGACGGAACGTCTTCCTTACCTCCAAACGCTCCGCCCGTCTCAGTCTGAATTACTCTGACCCTGCTCATCGGGACACCGAGAACGTGTGACACTGCCCCCTGCACATAGTAAGGGCACTGCATCGATCCGTAAACAGTGAATCCGTAGTCGATATCCGGAACCACAATTACTCCCTGAGGCTCCATATAAGCCTGCTCTTGATAATGGGCATAGAATTCCCCTTCAAAAACGAGTTCTGAGTTCTCGATATAATTCGAGGCATTGCCCTTTCTTATCCTCTTCGACACACCAACGTTCGTATCCTCATGGACCAGAATCTCATTCTTCAAAGCGTCTTCTATTGTCAAAACCGGCTCCAATTCCTGAATCTCAACTTTGACTAGATCCGCGGCTTCTTCGGCAATTCTCTTGCTTTGTGCGGCAACCACAGCTATAACATCACCGTAGAACCTGACCTTTTCCCCTTCCCTGACCAAACACGGCATATCCCTCACCACATCGCCTAGCTGATTCTCACCGGGAATATCCTTCCAGGTGAAGACACCTTCCACACCGGGGAGCCTTATGGCTGCTGAAGCGTCAATCGATTTGAGAATACCGTGTGCTTTCTTCGCAATAACCAGAGCACAATAGACCTGTCTGTCAAAAGAAACATCGGCAGCGAATTTAGCCCGGCCATCGACCTTCTCCAGGGCATCGACCCTCTTGATTCTTCTGCCAACAACTCTCTCTTGTGAATCAGACATCTTCATCCTCCTCAACGAAAAGCGGTACGAAATCGTTCTTCTCTACATCGACGAGACCGAGATTCGTTAGCTTCAACTTGGGAATAACTGAAAGCTGAACAAAAGAGAGCGTCATGAAAAGGTCAGGAAGAATGCTTCCCATTGATTTTGTCGCTTCCTTCAACTCCACCAGTCTCTCAGCCACTTCTCTGCTTGTCAGATCCGACATCAGTCCAGCGATCTTCAGAGGCAGTTCAGATATTATCTTTCCATCTACTACTGCAACAAGACCTCCACCCATGTCAATCACTCTATTGGCGGCAAAAACCATGTCTGAATCACTAACGCCCAAGACTCCCAGATTGTGAGAATCATGACCGACAGATGTTGCCACTGCCCCCTTCTTCAACCCAGATCCCTTCGCAAATGCTACCGACATGGATTTCCCTTCACAATATCTGCAAATAGCGGCGAGCTTCAAAACGTCTTGAGAAGTATCGCTGACTGCCTTTCCTTCCTCTATCTTCGCCTCCACGATGGAGCCTCCTGTAAGAACCTCGCTCCCAAGAAGCTCTATCACCCTAATGAATTTACTTCTGGCTCGGACAGCCAGGTCGCTCTCATTGATTCTCTGGCACTTGAATGTATTCGTTTTTTCCTGCGGAAAGCTTCTGGATATCACATCAGCAACCAATTTTCCATCTCTTGCAACCACCCTGGAGTCTTTGAAAACCATTCTGGGGTTGAAGGACTTGAGGTCATCGACCACTACTAGGTCTGCCTTGTATCCGGGCGCGATGGCCCCCATCGATCTGAGATTGTAATGTCTGGCCGTATTGATAGTCGCCGCTCTTATTGCGATTATCGGATCTATCCCGTGTTTTATGGCCTTTCTAATATTGTGATCGATATGACCCTCCCTGATGATGTCGTCGGGGTGCTTGTCATCGGTACAGAAAGAGACGAACGGATAGGTCTTGTCATTTATGAGTGGAAGAAGCGGAACGAGGTTTCTCTCAACACTGCCCTCTCTCATGAGAATCTGCATTCCTCTTGAAAGCTTCTCACGCGCCTCCTCAACATATGTGCATTCATGCTCCGATCGCACAAAGGCGCAAATGTAAGCATTGAGCGGTTTGCCAAGAACTCCAGGGATATGTCCATCTATCTTCTTGTATTTGTGACGGATCAATTCGATTTTCGCTATTGAATCACGATCACCGTTTATGATATCGGGGAAATTCATCACCTCTCCCAGCCCGAGAACTCTGTTTTGAAACTTCTCCACAAAGCCTATCATATCCATTACACTGATCGTTGCGCCGGAGGTCTCCATTGTCGAAGCAGGGACGGCCGAAGGAATCATGATATACAGATTGACAGGAACGCCTTCCGTAGATCTTATCATGTACTCTATACCGGTAAGCCCCATTACGTTTGCAATCTCGTGAGGGTCTGCTATCGCTGTCGTGGTTCCTCGTGCAAGAATCGTCTTGGAGAATTCGACGGGAGACACCATAGATGATTCTATGTGAAGATGCGCATCAATAAGGCCGGGCACTACAAATGAGCCTTCAAGATCTATAACTTCAACACCTTCTTCGTAATCCCCGATTCCAGCAATTCTCTTCCTGAAGAGAGCAAGATTCGCTTCTTCCACCTCGCCACTGAAAACATTGACCACTTTGCAGTTCTTCAGCAGAACGTCGGCCGGCTTATCACCCCGCGCTACCGGAATAATATCAATGATATTCGTGCCAATCGCCTCCTTTCGAGGAGTTCTCGGATAGGAAAACAAGACCCCCGCATTGCAGGGGTCTCTTTATCATTCAAAAACACTCGTGGCCCTTCTAGTCTTGATCTCTTCAGAAAGCTTCTCGATAAACTTGTCGAGTTCAATGGATCCAAGATCTTTTTCACTTCGCAGTCTTACAGATACGGTGCCGCGCTCTCTTTCTCTATCACCGACTATCAACATATAGGGCACTTTTTGCATCTGAGCATCCCGTATCTTGTAGTTTGTAGATTTCTGCCTGTCATCAACCTCGACTCTGAACCCCTTGTTCTTCAGTTCAGAAGCGACTGACTCGGCGTATTCGATGTGTCTGTCGGCTATGGGGATGACTGCAACCTGGGTCGGAGCAAACCACGTTGGGAAGGCTCCTGCGAAGTGCTCGATAAGTATTCCCATGAATCTCTCAACTGAGCCGTAGATGGCTCTGTGAATCATAACTGGCTGGTATTCCTCGTTGTCGGAGCCCACATACTTGATTCCGAAGCGCTCGGGCATCATGAAATCGAGCTGAATAGTGGCGCACTGCCATTCCCTTCCTAACGAATCCTTTATATGGTAATCGATCTTAGGACCGTAAAACGCCCCATCACCTTCATTGACCTTGAACTCCATATTCTTTGCCTTCAGAGAATCTTCAAGTGCCTTTGTAGCAATATCCCAGAGCTCCACTTCGCCCATGTAATCTTCAGGCCTCGTCGAGAGCTCCGCCCTGTACTCGAAATTGAAAGGCGAGTATATCTTCTCTACGAAGTCGATCACGCCCATGATCTCCTGCTGAATCTGTTCTCTTGTGCAGAATATGTGGGCGTCATCCTGAACGAAGCCTCTTACCCTGAAGAGCCCATGCAGGACACCTGAACGTTCGTATCTGTGGACCTTCCCAAACTCGAAGAGCTTCATCGGAAGATCCCTGTAGCTCACAGACGAGGACTTGTAGACTATGATATGACCGGGACAATTCATTGGCTTTACCGCAAACTGCTGGTCCTCTTTCTCCGTGAAGTACATGTTGTCCCTGTAATGATCCCAGTGCCCTGATGTTCTCCACAGGGCATCCGACATGACCTGTGGCGTACTCACTTCCCTGTAACCGTCCTCTATGTGCTTCTCTCTGGAGAACTGAAGGAGTTGATTCAACACTTCCGTACCTTTCGGAAGGAAAACCGGCATCCCGGGAGCGTATTCGTAATTGATTGTAAACAGACCTAGAGCAGGACCAAGCTTTCTATGGTCCCTCTTCTTCGCTTCTTCTATCATCTTTAGATAAGCTTCGAGATCGCTCTTCTTGGCGAAGGCAGTACCATAAACCCTCTGAAGCATCTTGTTGTTCTCATCGCCTCTCCAGTAGGCCCCGGATACAGATGTAAGCCTGAAATACTTAACCTTGCCCGTCGAAGAAACGTGAGGTCCCCTGCAAAGATCGACAAATTCTCCCTGCTTGTAGAATGTGACGCTATCAGTACCAGTATCCTTTACAAGATCCTCTATCAGCTCTACCTTGTAAGGCTGGCCCTCCTTTTTCATCAGAGCTATTGCATCGCTCACAGGCAGCTCGAACCTCTCCACCGTGAGATCTTCCTTGATTATCTTCTCCATCTCGGATTCGATCTTCGGCAAATCCTCTTCAGTTATTCTAATATCTCCCAGATCTATGTCGTAGTAAAATCCATTCTCAATTGTAGGCCCTATGGCCAGCTTGACTTGATCCTTGCCATAGATCCTCATAACAGCCTGTGCCAAAATATGAGACATCGTGTGCCTAAAGAAGACAGCCGATTCAGGATCTTTGTCGAGAATCAGTCTCACAGAAGCATCCCGTTCAATTGGCCTGTCTGCATCCCAGAACTCATCATTGACAACAGCACCGAAGGTTCGTCTGGCAAGGCCCTCGGAAATGTCACTTGCCAGTTCTGATGGTGTTACGCTTTGCCCGTACTCCTTGATTGTGCCATCGGGCAGCTTTATAGAAATACCCATGATATCCTCCTGATTACGGTATTATCGCCACAGCTTCCATTTCTACCAGCGCATTCTTGGGCAAGTTAGAGACTTCAACGACAGCTCTCGCGGGCTTGTGTTCCTTGAAATACGTCATGTAGATTTCGTTTAGTATCGAGAATTTCCCCATATCTCTAACATAGATGTTCACTTTCACGATATTGTCCAGACTCGACCCGCCGGCGGCGATAACCGCGAATAAATTCTCCAGTGATTGTCTGCATGCTCCTTCGAAATCCGTCACCAGTTCACCGGTCAACGGGTTGAGGGGGATCTGTCCAGAAACAAAGAGGAAACCGCCCGCCGCTATCGCCTGAGAATATGGTCCAACCGCTGCCGGCGCCTTGTCAGTACTGATAACCCTCAACACAGTAACACCTCCTATTTTGGTTAATTATATCATTACAGAATAGATGAAGCGACGCATATGCACTTTCAAAAACGCATTCGTGAAGAGAAACGCTGTAGAATCTATCTGTATATGATTGAAGAGATAAGAGCAAGCAAAGCCCTTACAAAATCAGGTATTCCTTTGACGGATTTCACGGTCAATCCTTATGTTGGATGCACAATCGGCTGCAAGTACTGTTTTGCAAGGTTTATCGGCCCTTTCAAGTACAGCCGCGGCAGATGGGGCAGAGACGTTCAGGTTCGTAAGAATATTGTCTCTCTTCTGAGGAAAGAGATCGCTCACCATCCCAAGCGCGCCGTGTTTCTCAGTACGGCCTGTGATCCATATCAGCATATAGAAGAAAAGTATGCAATCACCCGTGAAATTCTGAGAATACTCATCTCTCACCGAATTCCTGTATTCTTGATGTCAAAGTCCGCTTTGATTAGAAGGGATATTGAACTGCTGAAAGCCTCCGAAGGAGAGGCAAGGGTTTTGATAACGGTCACTACGGACATAGACGCTGTCAGAAAGATCCTTGAACCGGGTTCATCTTCCTTTGAAGAAAGACTCGAGACAATCGACATGCTTACTGCCAGCGGCATCAAGGTCGGAGCTTTTGTCGGTCCGGTTCTCCCCATGAACGCAGCTAGAGTTGCCTTCGAGCTTTCAAAAAGGATCGAAGAAGTACACATAGATCCGATGAACTACATTTTTCAAGTCAGAGACACCTACAGAAAATACGGCTGGCAGAGATGGCTCACTGGCGATGCCTATAAAAATGTTAAAGAAGAATTCTCCAAACTACTCAAGGTCAATTAGCTAGAAAACCAGTCCCGCCGCAATGTAAGGACAGAATTCCATATTTTCGAGTGACGGCGTAAAATCGAGATTCAAACCGCCCTCAAGAAAAAGACCAGAATCAGAAACACCGAAGCCGGCCCTAACTCTGGCTGGAAGATCCCAGCCTTCGATTTTTGCTCCAAGTACGTCAATCACTCCCCTTACCTGAACACCTAAACCGGCTTTTATGAATAGAACAGTAATGGGAAGCTTCAGATTAAGGCCAACATAACTTAAGAACGGATCCGAGAATTCAATCCTTCTTTCTGAAGGCCACACTTGAGCGACAGGAATATCCAGAGAGATTGGCCCGATACAGCCGAGAAGCGAAAGCCTGGCACAGCTAAGGCTGTTTTGATCGGATTGAGTAACATCCACACTCATTCCCAGATCGATCTCCACAGCTATCATAGTGGAAACTAAGACCAAAGAAAGAATCATCAGAAAGAACACCCTCACAGACAACACCCCCAGAAAGAGCCCCTACACAAAATATGCTCTAAAGCTATTATAAACCAATCGCTAGCAAGAAAGCGGATTACCAGCAGCAACTCATGATCCTTTCATGAATGGTTGTGCGTCAGCGCGAAAGAACCGTGTTGTAAGGCAAGCGTTGATCTGATCTGCTCCTGATATTGGACTGAAACCATTTCAGAAAACAACCTCCGACTGCAATCAGTCCAACTATAGCTTGATAATCAAGCCTATTTTGAATTATTCGATCGTGATCGGGTCTGAAGACATTAAAACCATTCAAGAAAATAATGATACACTGTGCATGATGTATAATGCATCGCGTTCATTTCGTGTTAATCTTTCTTCCCAAAGAACGGGGCTTGCTCTAGAAGGCCCCAAATATGGAGGTGTTTGGATGAAGTTAAGCAAGGTACTCGTAGTCGCGATTGTCTTGTTAATCGGGGTTGCGGCATTTGGAGCAACAATCAAGGTCGCATTGGTTGCACCGTTTACCGGTCTCGGTTCGATTTTGGGCGACTACATCAAGATGGGTGCTCAGTTAGCACTGGAAGAGATCAACGCTGCCGGTGGAATTAATGGAGATATGCTTGAAATGATTGTATACGACGATGCTGCCAATCCTAGCACGGCTTCCAGTGTTATTAGAAGGGCATTATTTCAGGACAACGTAGTGGCAGTTTTTGGACCTAACATGAGCAGTGCGGTTATTGGAGTTCACCCGTTGGCTCAGCAGGCCAAGGTTCCGATGCTAGTCGGTGCTACTTCTCCTTCGTTCAGGTACTCAGTTATTCCCAACGATTTTCTTTTCAGACTCAGAGCTGACGACAAAGTAAAGGTTATTCAGCTTGTGAAATACGCGGTTGAGGTTCTTGGGATTGAAAAACCCGGAATCGTCTACGGATCTACTGATTACTGTCTTGCAGGCCTTGACGTTGCAAAAGAAGAGTTTCCCAAGTACGGAATAGAGATTGTGGCAATGGAACAGATCAAGGAAGGAGACAAGGATGCGACTGGTCAGCTGTTGAAGCTCAAAAACGCAGGCTTCGACGGTTTGATTGGACTTACTCACGAATCCGAGGCCGCCGTTACTGTCAACCAGCTAAGGCAGTTGCAGATTGATGTGCCGATTATCGGTTTCTCTGCATGGGGCGTTCCGGCATTTACAGATCTCGCTCCAGAAGCCGCAATTGGCGTCTATTCTGTTCAAGGTTTTAACCCGGTCGATCCAGATCCCGCGGTCCAGGCTTTTGTTGAAGCTTACAAAGCAAGATGGGACGGAAAGGAACCGAGCGATCCCGCTCAGGCGTATTACGATGGAATGTATCTTCTAGCGGATGCCCTGAGGAATGTTGGAACCGACGGTACTAAGCTCGCACAGTACCTGGCCAATGAAGCAAATATCGTTGGTGTTCAGGGAGAACTGAAGTGCGATGAACACCATAACTTCACCAACGTCTGTCTAATCTCCCAGTTTGATGGAAAGGACTGGCAGATTATCAACAAACTGTACTGAGCCTCTTTGCGGGAGGGGGCGTGCTCAGCCTGCCTCCCGCTTCACTTATCAAGACAAGGAGTGTGAATAATGCTTCAAGACATTCTCCAAATCATTGTTTCAGGGGCTTCAATCGGTGCTACGTATGGACTTGTAGGGCTCGGAGTTGTTTTCCTGTGGCTGACGATCTCAAGAATAAACTTTGCCAACATATCGTCGGCGATGTTGGGAGCCTATCTCTTCTACAGTTTCTATACTCAACTGAACTTGGGTTTTTTCATTTCTTTCGTTTTGTCTATAGCCGTAATAGCGCTCTATGGGTTGGGATTGAGAGCCTTTATATATGAGCCCATAAGGAAGCGGGGAGGCGGACGTCTCGAATTCGTGGTCGCCACGCTTATGCTGTGCACCTTCTGGCTCAACTTGATAATCGTCACTTATGGGGCTTTGCCCAAGCCATTTCCACCGGTATTTGGGGGAAGCCAAGACTTCATTTCTTTAGGCGGAATAAGAATTCCTACTCTCTATCTCAATATCTATTTGGTAATCGGAATCCTTATGGTATTCATTTACTTCTTACTGAACAAGACGCTCATAGGAAAATCATTCCGGGCTGCCGCACAGAATAGGGAAGCCGCGGCTCTTATGGGAATAGATGTGAAGGTAACGACCTCTCTTTCTTTTATACTGGCCACGTGTGTGGTGGGAATTGCAGGTATACTTCTTGCCCCGATATACTTCGTGTCATTAGAACTTGGTGGTGGGTCAATTGGTGTCAAAGGGTTCGCATCTGCCGTTCTCGGCGGATTGACCAATCCGTACGGGACGATACTGGGCGGAATATCTCTTGGATTGCTGGAGAACTTCTCCACCCTCTACATCTCTTCTACATACAGAGACATCATATCCTTCTCGGTTCTTGTCGCCGTTCTAATACTCAAGCCTTCCGGAATATTCAACTGGAAGAGCAAGAAGATATAGGGGGTGCGAGATGAAGAAGCTGATATTGATTGTAGGAGCGATACTACTAATAATACTATTCCCACTTTTCACGAATAACATGTATCACCTTTACCTAATGAACAGGGCTTTGATACACTCCATCCTTGCAACAGGGTTGGTCTTCCTTACAGGTTTCGCTGGCCAGATATCGCTCGGGCAGGCGGGTTTTTACGCAATTGGAGCATACACTTCGGCATACTTCACTGTGCGGCTGGGACTACCAATTTCGATTGGGGTTATTGCGGGAGTAGTTCTGAGCGTTGTTGCGGGCTTCCTGCTGAGTATCCCCTCGTTCAAACTAAAGGCCTTCTTCTTATCTCTAGTAACAATCGCCTTCGGGCAAATAGTCTGGATGCTCGTGATAAATCTCACACCGATAACCGGGGGGCCATATGGTTTCTTCGGAATCCCATTCTATTCAGTGGGAAATAACATGCTTTCCTACGGTCAGGTGTTCTGGCTTTTTGGAGGGATACTGCTCGTGTCAGTTTTCATTATGTACCGCATCAAGCACTCTCACTTCGGCAGAGCGATGCTTGCTATGAATGACGATGATGTGGCCACTGAGACCTGCGGAATATCTACAAAGAAGTTAAAGATCGCCGCTTTCGGTTTTTCGGCAGGCTTGGCAGGGCTTGCAGGAGCGCTTTACGCTCATCTGGCAGGATTTCTTTCGCCCGAACCATTCACGTTTTTTGAGTCATCGAATTTCGTTGCGATGGCCGTTGTTGGTGGTCTTAGACACATGAGCGGAGGAGTTGTCGGCGGAATCGGGCTCACTCTTCTGCCGGAATTCCTCAGATTCGGCGGCTGGGAGAACTACTACTTAATGGTGACCTCACTGATCGTTATCGTTATCATAATATTCGTACCCATGGGGCTCGGGCCGATACTTGAGAATCTCTTCAGAAAGGTCTTCAAACTTAAGAGAAGCAACACAAAGACATTGTAAGGTGGGCTGAAGATGGACATACTAAGAACGGAAAAGTTGACAAAGAGATTTGGCGGAGTTGTGGCAAACAATGAACTTTCGATAGGAATTTCTCAGGGAAATATCACAGCTCTTATCGGTCCGAATGGCTCCGGAAAGACGACGTTCATAAATGTAGTAACAGGAGTACACCCGATTACAAGCGGAAAAGTGTATTACAAAGATCAGGATATCTCTCAAATGGACATAAACAGGATAAGTAGATTAGGTATTGCGCGCACATTCCAGAAAATCCGGCTCTTCGAGAACCTATCAGTTATAGAGAACGTTCTGGTTGCTCGAAAGTCGTTTTACAAGTCAGGCCCATTGAGCGTCGTTTTGGGAACCCCGAAGTTTAGAAGAGAGGAAAGTGAGAACAAAGAGAAGGCTCTCGAGCTCTTGAGGCTTGTTGGACTTGAGGAGAGAGCATATGACTCTCCTACCGGCATGGCATACGGATTGAGACGCTGTCTAGAAATAGCAAGAGCACTAGCCCTTGAACCTCAGTTGATTTTCCTCGACGAACCGGCAGCGGGTATGACTAGAGATGAATTCAAGGTGATCATGGACTTGATGATTATTCTTAAGGAAAGAGGAATAACGATTCTACTGGTAGAACACACGATGGACTTTATCAAGGCAGTTGCCGACTGGGTATATGTTCTCAACTTCGGTCAGGTTATTGCGGAGGGAAAGTTCGACGAAATCGAAAAGGATCCACTTGTCCTTAAAGCCTACCTGGGGGAGGATTGATTATGGCCTTGCTTGAAACCATAGATCTTTCAGTCTCGTATAACGAGGTTCCTGCTCTCAGAAAAGTCTCTATAAAAGCCCAAAAGGGAGAGGTCGTCTCTGTTCTTGGACCAAACGGAGCAGGTAAGACAACTCTACTAAAGAGCATTTCCGGACTAGTGGCTTCCGAGTCGGGAAGCAAGGTCTTGCTGAACGGAGATGAGATTCAACATCTGCCGCCCCACAAAATCACCAGGTTGGGGGTAATACACGTTCCAGAAGGAAGGCAGGTATTCCCAGAACTCTCCGTGCAAGAAAACCTTGAAGTTGCTGCTACTAGAATTGGACTCGCAAAGGCTCGCCCAAACATCGAGAAAGTTTATGAGCTTTTCTGGGAACTGAAGTCCCGGAAAAATCAGATGGCCGGCACGCTTTCCGGTGGAGAGCAACAGATGCTTGCAATTGGAAGGGCCATCGTTTCCGATCCATTGATCATGATGATAGACGAACCTTCCATGGGACTGGCTCCTGTTATCGTTAAGAGAATATTCGAGACTCTGAAAAATTACGTCAAGGATACGGGTCTTACAATGTTGATTGTGGAACAGAACGCGAAGCTCTCGCTCCCAATGAGCGACAGAGTTTACATCGTATCGCAAGGTCAAATAAAACTCGAAGGCTCCGTCGATGAAGTGAAGAGCGACGAGAGAATCCGAGAAATGTATTTCGGTGGTAAGTAAGATGAAATTCTCGCTTGACTATAGAGAGAAGGAGAGACTTCAGCTGGAAGTTCCGGCGGGAAGAGTACTTCTTCCGACTTCACCTGTTGAGAGAAGCGGAGAGGGCAGCTCTCTGCGTGAATCGCTACTGAAGCCATTTGATGCTGCTCCGATCCTGGAGCTTGCGAAATCTGCGAAAGAGATAGTCCTGATCGTAGAGGATCATACAAGGCACTCTCCAATCTTTGAGACTCTCTCTTTCATGAAATCGCTTTTCGTCGAAAACAAAATTCCCTGGAGCAAAGTCTCCTTGCTGGTTGCGACTGGAACTCACAGACAAATGACGGCTGATGAGCTAACCGAGAAGTTCGGCAGTTTTTCTCGCGATACCAGAATCCTCCAGCACGATGCAGAAGCAGCCGGCAGGATGAAAGACTATGGAGAATTCCTTGGAGTTCCGATCAGGATAAACGAAGCGGTTGAAGCCGACCTCACAATTGGAGTGGGTTCGATCGTTCCTCACAGGTTCTCCGGATGGTCGGGTGGAGCTAAAATTGTAATTCCGGGCGTCTCTGCATATGAAACTGTCTTTGAGTCCCACAGGATGGCAATTCTGAAGAGCAGAGCCGACGTCGGAGTTCTTGACAATGAGTTCAGGGAACTTATAGATGAAACCGGAAAACGAGTGGGACTTGATTACATTATAAATTTCTACTACGATATCGAAGGAAGAATCGCCGGATGTGTATCGGGCAATCATGTAACTGCGCACAGAGAAGGCGTCAAAGTCGCGAGAGAAGAGCTGCTCCGAGAGTTCCCGGAAAAAGCCGATGTCACCGTGATATCTTCATTCCCCTCTGTGACCGATTTCTGGCAGTGCGGCAAAGCGCTGTACACATCCGATCTTGTTACCAGAAATGGAGGAGACATCGTTATGGTCTCGTCACTCGATGAAGGCTTTGGCGACCATCCTCTATTCGCCTCATTACTCAAGTTGGAGGCAGAAAAGATCCTAGAAAGACTGGACATGATTACCACCGAAGACCCGCTAGCGTATGTGGCGGCCTATGCAGTAAGGAAAGTTATTGAGAAGAAAAGGATTCACATTGTGAGTGACACAAAATTTACAGATCGGTTCAATGAACTCGGGTTAACGGTCCATCAAGATATTCAATCGGTTGTTGACCGAGTGGCGCCGGCCGGCAAAAGCATCGCGGTTCTTCAGAACTCACTTGTATTGCCGGAAATATCGAATAAGGAGGCACAATAATGAAACCGAAAGATCTTGATTACATGAAGCTAAATGAAACACCATACTTCGATGAATCCCGCTGGGTGAGTCCTCTCAACTATGAGAGAGATATCCAGGGAGAAAACGCAAAAGACAGTATCTACATACACGACGTTACGCTGAGAGATGGAGAACAGACTTGTGGTCTTACCTGGAGCGAGGATCAAAGGGTGAGAATCGGAGTTGCGCTGAATGATTTGGGTGTGAAGTCCATTGAGGTCGGAATGCCGATAGTCTCCGACGAGAACAAGAGGGCTATACGTAGACTCGTTGACATGGATCTCGATTCGGAAATCGTTCCATTCGCAAGGTCTTTGAAGAAGGATATCGATGAATCTGTCGATTGCGGCGCCACACGAGTAGTGGTCGAACACGCGGTAAATCCATACGATAACGAGCTTGTCTATGGTGTATCCCCCGAAAAACTGATCGACCGAGTCGTTTCGGCAATACTCTACGCGAAGGAACAGGGCATGAAGCCGACCTTCATGGGCTGGGACGCAACAAGATCGACCCCCGATTATGTCCTGAAAGTCTTCACAGAAGTGGCAAAGCAAGCGAAACCGGAGAGTATTGTCTTTGTGGATAGCTTTGGAGTCGCCTCCCCATTTGCAATCGAGTTCATCTTCACTGAGCTTAGGAAGGCCATTCCGGACATCCCGCTGGAGTTCCACGTTCACAATGAATTTGGTCTGGCAATGGGATCGGTTTTCGCCGCAGTAAGAGCTGGTGTATCAGGCATTCACAGCTCGATCAACGGGCTTGGCGAAAGGACGGGCAACGTAGCTACCGAAGAGGTCGCCGCCGGCCTGAAACTCCTGATGGGGATAGATACAGGAGTCGATCTGAGGAAGATCGGATACACTTCGCGACTGGTCGAGGATATTTCGAAAATCCCAGTGGCGAACAATAAGCCGGTCGTTGGGAAGCGTCTCTTCTGGGTCGAATCGGGCATCGTAGTTGATGCAATCGACAAGTTGAATGCGGCCGGAATTAACGCCGCCATGACCCCGTACCTTCCTTCGCTCGTAGGAATGGGCGAGATAGACGTGAAGCTCGGCGCCTTCAGCGGTCAGGCAAGCATAAAATACTGGTTGAAGAGATTGGGCATACAGGCGACAGAAGACCAGCTTGAAGAACTGACGGAAATTGTGCGAAAGGAAGGACGAATAAGAAACACAGTCCTCGAACCTGACGAATTCAAGAGAATAGTCGGAGATTACATGAAATGAGTCTGATTCTCGTCATAAATCCCGGTTCGACATCAACCAAGGTGGCCGTCTTCAAAGATGGAAATGAAGTGTTCAAGAAGACGCTTTCCCTTGACGATAACATGCTCGACCTTCCCCTTTTTCCCGATCAGTACACAATAAGGAAGGATCAGATCCTCAAAGAACTGGACAGAAACGGGATAAGACCATCCCAACTGACTGCCGTGGCGGCCAGAGGGGGGAGATTGAAACCACTGAATTCCGGAGTTTACCACATTAACAGAGAGATGGTCAGTGACGCCAGGAAGGGCCTTCAGGGCATTCACCCTGCAAACACAGCTGTCGTGATAGCTTTTGAATTGGCTCAGGAATTCGGAATGCAGGCTTTCACCGTCGACCCGATCAGT
Organism: Mesotoga sp. Brook.08.105.5.1; assembly: GCF_002752635.1. Taxonomy (NCBI): domain Bacteria; kingdom Thermotogati; phylum Thermotogota; class Thermotogae; order Kosmotogales; family Kosmotogaceae; genus Mesotoga; species Mesotoga sp. Brook.08.105.5.1. Next base: position 37,927 of record NZ_AYTW01000014.1, on the reverse strand, counting down.
GTGGACGAACTCGCCGAGTGGGCAAGAATAACAGGAATAGAGGAGATCAGAAGAAACTCACTCTCCCATGCGTTGAACATGAAGGCAGTCGCGAAGAAAGCTGCGACTGAACTGGGAAAGAGGTACGAGGAAGCGAAGCTCATAGTGGCCCATCTAGGAGGCGGCTCCTCGGTAAGCGCCCATCTGAACGGAAAGATGGTCGATCTGTATAACAGTGACAAGGAAGGTCCCTTTTCTGTGGAAAGAGCGGGCGCCCTCCCGACTCACGAATTGGCGGAGTTTGTACGCTCGAGAGACGATTATCTCGAATACCTGGCTCACAGGGGCGGTCTGTTTTCCCACTTTGGAATGCGCGACGTTGAACGGATCGCCGAAGGCGTAAAAAATGGAGAAATCGATTCTATGCCGCTTGAAGCGTACATTTACAATATTGCAAAATACTCATACAGTCTGCTGGCGGTATTTGACGGAGTTCCCGACGCCCTTGCCATTACGGGTGGCGTAGTGAAGTGTGACTACGTCAGAGAAAGACTTCTTGCGAAACTAAAGGGTATAAGAGTTCTTCTTTTCCCGGGAGAATACGAGATGGAAAGCCTTGCCGAAGGAGCGCACAGAGTAATACAGGGGATCGAAGAGGCCCTGGAATACTGAGGTGATGATCGATGATTAATTCCCTTTCTGAGTTCATTCTTGAAGCAAGTAAGTTGCAGAAGCGCGTGAGAGTAAATTGCGTGCAACCGCATGATCGAAAGACGATGAAGGCCATAGAATCAACTGCCTCCTCTAACGGCAATTTTGAATTCACTCTCTTCGGAAGATTGGAAGAGATAAAGAAGGCGGCATCTGAAGGGTTTCTGAACACGACGCGTGTTGTCGAAGGAGAATCTGAAGAAGATAATGCTTCAAATGCTGTCTCTGCTTTGGAGGGAGATACTCCCGCCGTCCTAATGAAAGGCGACATCAATACCACCGTGTTTCTGAGAGAGCTCTTAAAGAGCCCCAGGGTAAGGGCTAGCGGAAGGCTTATAAGTCACATTTCCTGTATGGAGGTCCCCGAGCATCCAAGACTGCTTTTCATAACTGATGGGACGGTCAACGTTGCACCTGATTTGAAGGAAAAGGCAGAGATACTCAGGAATGCCGTTGAGTTTGCAAGATCGATCGGAATAAGTGAACCAAGGGTCGCGGTAATCGGAATAAATGAGCGAGTCTTGGTAACAAATCGCGACCTCGTTGAAGGAGCTGTGTTGTCAAAAATGGCGGAAAGAGGGCAATTTGGAGTGTGTCTCGTGGACGGCCCCCTGCCCATAGATACTGCCCTGAAAAAGGAAGCGGCACTGAAGAAGGGAATTACGTCTAAGGTCGGAGGCGAGGCCGACATACTGGTCTGTTCTAATCTTGAATCAGCGGCCAACCTTATTAAAGGGCTCGTACATCTAGGCAAGTCCAAGACGGCCGGGCTCCTTTTGGGAGCAGGATTCCCCGTTGTTCTCACATCGAGGAGCGACAATGAATTCGCAAAAGCGGTGTCGCTCTCAATGGCGCTAGTGAGTGCGGTGGGCTGAGGTGAAAGAGATGGCAGTAAGCTTTATGGTGGCCAACGAGGATATTCCGGCCAGTGCAAAGGTCACTGGCCTCACCGGCAGGTTGGAAGAGACGCTCGCCGCAGTGGCGGGTACCGGTTTCAACTCTTTTGAGCTCATGATCGCCGAACCCGAAAAAGTGGATGTTGAAAAACTGAAGCGACTCGAGCGACAGTACTCTTTGAAGTGCATATTTCTCTGCACTGGCGAGATGGCAGGAACTGCCGGCCTTTACCTGAACCACATAGACGCGAACGAAAGAAAGAGAGCGCTGAACTCCTTTTTGCAGGCAGCCAAGAAGGCACATGCTCTAGGAGTTAACCTTAATATCGGCAGACTTAGGGGAGTAATATGGTCCGACGGCCTCCAGAGGTCACTCGAGAGGCTTGGAGAATCGCTGGAAAAAATCGATTCGTATGTGAGAAGTGAACTCGAGGGCTTGTCCGTCTTGATAGAACCATTGAGGAAGGTGGTCTGCCCGATCCTTAATAACTGTGTCGAAGCCGCCTCTTTTCTTTCTGAGAGAGAGCTGAGGAGTTTTGGAATTCTCCTTGATTCTGACCATTTCGATGAGTTGAAGGATCCCGCTTTTGTAAGTTCGAACATCGAGCTGATAAAACACGTTCACCTAGCAGATACGAATCACAAACCTCTGGGGCGGGGCGCGATTGATTTTCAGAGCTTCTTGAAAATGCTGAGCAAATCGAGTTATGTCGGTGAATACAGTGTCGAGGTCTTCTGCGATGAAGATCAGATAGAAACTCTAAGGGAAACTGCTTCATTTCTGAAAGCTTTCCCTCAAATCCTGGGGGGATCACTTTGAACAGATCGGCAGACACAAATCACTTTCAGGGAATCCAGCAGCAGCTTTACAGATCAATAAGGGATAGCATCGTAGAACTGGAAATCCCTCCCGGAGCGAGATTGACGATCGAGAAGCTGAGAAGAATCTACGGTGTTTCTTCTACTCCGGTAAGGGGGGCTCTCCACAAGCTGAAGGAAGATGGTCTTGTCGCGCCGGGAGCCGCCAAGAGTTTTTACGTAAAGGAGATTCTCGAAAATGACGTCAGGAAGCTCTTCCCGATAAGGCTTGTGCTGGAGAAACTTGCATTGAGTGAATCAATTAATCGGATCGACAGAGAGATCATATCGAATCTGATCGTGAGGATGAGAAGACACCTCTCGGAACCGGAGGAGACAAAGAACAAAGTTCCTTACGATATTGACTACAGGCTGCACAGGGAGATACTCAATAACTGCAATAATGAATATCTAATTGAAATGATGTCGAAGATCTCGATACTGCTCGCCAGAATGCGGAACGTGATCAAATACTACCTTCTTGAACAGCAAAAAGACTGGATAATTAACGAGATGGAGGAACATTTCAAAATCGCGCAGAGCATCCTGGAAGGAGACCTGGAGAAGGCTTCTGCTGCCCTGGAAGTTCATCTCAAGCACTCAATGAATATGATATGTTCTATACTCAGTTCCAACCATATTGACTATGCTGCCAAAGAAAGCTTTGCCCATTTGGAGGATTAGAAATGAAGCATGCTATTTTGCTGTCTTTAAACGACAATGTCGCAACGGTGCTTGAGAAAGTGGATATCGGCGAAGAGATAGAGGTGAAGGGTGTTTCCGGATTGCAGATGCTGGTTGCGAAGGAAGAAATACCTTTCGGTCACAAAGTCGCTGTGAGAGACATCAAAAGAAACGAGAGAATAATCAAATACAATAACAAGATAGGGATTGCAACTTCGAACATCTCGACGGGCCAGCATGTTCACATCCAAAATGTTGTAAGCGAACGAACGGAGATCAAAGAGGGAGGTGACAGGGCTTAGGCCAGATATTATGAAGACCATGATGGGTTATTTAAGAAGTAACGGAAGTGTTGGAGTGAGAAATCACGTCCTCGTTCTCCCCAGTGTTCTTTGCTCTTCGAATGTTGCCAGAAAGATTTCGGCCGCTGTTCCCGGATCGGTAGTGGCCAGCCACAATCAAGGTTGCGCTCAACTGGGAGATGACTTTCAGCAGACTAGAAGAACGCTGATAAATACTGCGCTAAATCCTAATGTGGCAGCCGTTCTTGTTGTTGGGCTCGGTTGTGAAAGGGTGTCCCCACATGAACTGAGGGACGTGATTCTAGACAGCGGAAAACCGGCCGGACTAATAATGGTTCAAGACTACGGAACCGTAGAAGCTGTAGAAAGGGGAACTGCAATTGTCAGGAAAATGGTAGAGGAAGCTTCGAAGAGTGAAAGAGAGGAAGTTCCGCTTTCAAGACTTGTCCTAGGCATGGAATGCGGTGGTTCCGACTTCTCTTCGGGTTTGTCGGCCAATCCTGTAGTCGGCGAGGCTGCCGACATTCTATGGAAGGAAGAAGGTCGTGTGATACTCTCTGAGACCACTGAACTGGTCGGTGCAGAACACCTCCTCTTTGAGAGAATGAAAAACGAAGAGATGAAGAGGCGATTTGCAGGGATGCTAAAGAGAATGATTGATGAAAGCATGAAGAACAGCCGCGATGTGGTGGATAAAGAAAACGTCCCCAACAACATCTCTCCTGGGAACGTACGGGGAGGACTGACCACACTTGAAGAAAAGTCGCTTGGAGCAATGATTAAGGGCGGCAAAGTACCGATAGTAGGTGTTAAAGAGTACGGCGAATTAATTGATCCGGAGCCAGGTCTTTACCTTATGGATACGCCCGGATATGATGTAGAATCTGTCACAGGAATGGTTGCCGGTGGCTCTACAGTTGTGCTTTTTACTACCGGGCAGGGAACTCCTACAGGCAATGCGATAGCACCTGTTATAAAAATAACTGGAAACCACGAAACGGCTAAAAAGATGAAGATGAACATCGATTTTGATTGCAGTGCGATAATCTCCGGAAAAGAGACAGTAGAAGAAGGCGGAAAGAGGCTTTTCGAACTTGTTCTGAGAGTTGCTAACGGCGAAAAGACTAAATCAGAGATTCTTGGACAGGATGATTTCTCAATCTGGAATGTGGGGATAAAACTATGAGTTACAGTGATTCCCAACTCGAAAGTCTTCTTTTTGAGTTATGCTCTGCCAACACAACGAATCCTCCGGGTAATGAAGATCTCGCCGTATCGATAATCGAGAGAACTCTCACGCGAAAAGAAGTGAGCGTAGAGATTCACCGAGTTGCCGATAACCGTTCGAATCTCCTTGCAAGGATCGAACGCGATCCCCGAATCTCATATTTAGTCTTCTCCGGTCATATGGATGTTGTACCCGCCGGTTCAAACTGGAATACCGATCCTTTCAAACCTGAACAGATAGACGGGGAGCTCTATGCCAGAGGTTCCGCAGATATGAAGGGTGGTCTTTCGGCCTTAATTGCGGCGCTTGTAGATCTTTCGGAAGATAGGGAGTTCTGCGGAAACGTGGCTCTTCTTGCCACGTGCGACGAAGAAGTCGGTTGCTCGGGAATACAGTACTTTCTTGAACACAAACCATTCGACATCTCGGCTGTGCTGATTGGTGAGCCCACTTCTTTAGGACTTGCCACCGGAGAGAAGGGAGCGCTCTGGCTTAAACTGAAATTCAGAGGCAAATCAGCGCACGGTTCGCAACCGCAAAATGGAGTTAACGCAGTTATAAGGCTTTTCAGTGCCTACAATGAGCTTTCTCAGGTTCTAGGGAAAATAGAAGGCCTTACTGAGAGCCTGAACATCATTCGAGGTGGATCAAAAGAAAATACCGTCCCCGATGAGGCCGAATGTGTTATCGACATTCGTTTTGCAGAGAACACAGATTCTTCAGAAATCATCGCTCTCGTTGATTCCGTTCTAAGCAAATACAATCAATCAGAGAGAATCATTTTGCTCAACAGGGAGTCTTTCTCCTCTTCAGGCACTCTCACTGAATCTGTTAAGGAAGTGCTCAAAAAGAAAGCCCTGAAAGCCGAAGAGCTCTCAATGACCTACTTCACTGACGGTGCCTTTACTGCATCGCAAGGGATTGAGACAGTAATACTAGGTCCCGGAAGCCCCTCAATGGCGCACAGGTCGAACGAATATGTGGAACTTGAAGAAGTCCATAGGGCCCGAAGGCTTTATGTAGAAATAGCAAGGAACTTCTTTGAAAGGACAAGATAATTATGGGTAGACTCGTAGCATATGAAAACCTCAGGAAGCTCTGCGAAGAGATCCTTGTTTCCGAGAATTTCAACATAGAGGCCGCTCATGAAATAGTGGACGTTTTGTTGGAAGCTGATTTGCGTGGCATTCCTTCACATGGTGTTGCAAGACTTGGTAGGTACATTAAGGAAAGAGATAGCGGAAATATCCTGCTCGATTCCAAGCCATCGATAGTACATGATACTCCGATTTCGGCTACAATTGACGGTAACGGCGGCCCAGGACAATGTGTTTCCAACTACGCGATGGATCTTGCAATAACCAAAGCGAAGAAGTCGATGATCGGCTTTGTCTCGGTCAGAAACTCAAATCACTACGGAATCTCAGCCTATTACTCCGAAAAGGCGCTTTCAGAAAAGATGATAGGGATAGCAATGACCAACAGCTACCCTCTCGTCGTTCCGACTTTCGGGAAGGAGGCCGTTCTCGGAACAAATCCCTTTTCAGTAGCCATCCCTGGATCGAAGAAGGATTTCATACTGGATATGGCTACTAGCGTTGTGACCAGGGGAAAATTAGAGGTTTACGATAGGCTGGGAAGAGACATTCCAAACGGCTGGGCAGTGGATGAAACAGGTAGTAGCACAACCTCTCCCAGAAGGGTTCTGAACAACTTCAACAATCGAAACCTCGGAGGTATTCTTCCCTTGGGAGGATCCGATGAGGATTTTGGTGGTCACAAAGGGTTTGGGATGGCGCTTCTTGTAGATCTGCTGTCTGCCGGGCTATCTTTGGGGACTTGGAGCGCAAAGACTTACTCGAGTTCCCAGGCTGGCGTGTGCCACTTCTTTGGCTGTTTAGACCTTAAGCTCTTTGGAGAAGCTTCACACCTAGTAAGACACATGGAAAGGATAGTCGACGAAATCGTTTCAAGTGACAAAGCCGAGGGTCATGAAAAGATCTACTATCACGGAGAGAAAGAGGCATTAGCAAGGGAGAGATCTCTAGAGTCGGGAATAGAACTGGATAACAAGACAAAACTACTGCTCACAACACTGGCAGAGAAACACGGCATCAAGAAACCTGCCGATTGGCCGCTGACCGGAACTCAACATGAATGAATTGCCCTCTAGAATATCCATCTAAAGATTATTATCGGCCTGAAAGGCAGGCTGTGAACAAAACTATACGCTGATGCTATGCCTGCAAAGTCTGCGATGAGGTCTCCAACCTCCGCGGAACCTCTGCCTGAAATCAGATCCCAGACTTCCTTCCCCACACCCAGTAATGCGGTAAAGGCAAAACCGCCTGTGTCCCCAAGAAGGTAACTTGAAAGGCCAAAGGCGGTATAACTAACAGAATAATGTAAGAATTTGTCGTAACCCGTTACCGCTAAACCAACAATAGAAAAAAATAGAACAAAGAATAGCAAAAAATACTTGCTCAAAAAAGCCTCTTTAGCTCTTGATTAGAATTCGTAGAGTACTCCAAGTCCTGCAGAGAAGAACTCGGGAAGGGGCCAGTAATCTCCGCCGGGGAAGTCTCCCTCCTGGCGAGTTTGATAGTCTTTCACTCTGTAACCCCTGGCAAATCCATTGAGAATCATCTTGTCAGTGATCGGTGTCATTATCTGGAACCCACCACCGACAGCAAGATGAGGAGCTCCGAGATTAAGTATTCCTATCTCCCAGCCGGGTTCACCGAAATTAGAGTCCTGAACTGAACCCACACTAACAAGCAGCCTCACCTTCAGATTGAGTGTCTCGAGAACCTGAAAGTAAATGTCAGCATTTAAAAGGCCAATCTTATTGGTCGGATATCTGATTGCAGCCTGAGCACTCAACATGGTTCCAATCTTATCAGTAAATGGAAGCTGAAGAGAGAGATCAAAAGCACCGGCACCCCATCTCTCTGGCTGATAAACTGGATTAGTGGCATTGATTCCAAAACCACCACCTATAAGCGCTTTAGGCGTAGAGAGACCCAGTGAGACCGCAAAAAGGAGCAAAGCTACTAAAGCGACTTTCTTCATAAATACACCTCCCCTTAATAATTGCAAAGCTATTGGCGTTATTGGCACTATATGACAGATTGATTATACCACAACAGTATTGAGGTTCAAAGCCATTATTGCTGCTCTATTCGGAAGAAAAATACGCCCAGGAAGCAAGATTATTCACAAGTCTGTCCGTTGACGCATCCTTCTTTCAACATCCCTCTTCGCGATATCTTCCCGCTTGTCGAAAAGCCTCTTTCCCTTTGCAAGCGAAATCTCAACCTTAGCCTTTCCCTTGTCGTTGAAGTATATTCTCAGAGGGATAATTGTCAATCCCTTTTCCTTGATCTTCTGATCGAGCCTCAGTATCTCCTTCCTATGCATAAGGAGCCTTCGTTTTCTGCGCGGCTCGTGATTCCAAACATTTCCATGTGTATACTGACTGATATTGCATTCCATAAGAAAGATTTCTCCATTCTCGATCTTGCAATAGGTATCAATCAAAGAAGCGCCTCCAAGGCGCAGAGATTTGACTTCCGTACCGACAAGCTCGATCCCGGCTTCGTATGAATCCATAAGATGGTACTGGAAACGTGCCTTTTTGTTCGTAACTACCGTTTTCATTGAGATCCCTCCGTCTCGCTGAACGGAATTCATTTTAGCACAAGGTCTATGCATTTTAAAAAAGGGATCTTAACAAGATCCCTTTCTATGGTCTGCTCTTTATTTTAGACAAGAGAAAACCATGCCCAACTTATTATAACTCTTATTCGTTGACTCAAATGAAACTTGATAAGTCAATTATGAAAAAAAGCGATTCTCGGTCTGATACTGTCGCTCAGTCAACAATAACAATCGCAGGCCTCTTAACTGATACACCGTCTATTTCGAATTCAAGAGCCGGCCAGGAGCTCGAATCGGGAAATGACAGAATCGTGTTCTGTGACTTGCCTACAAGTACAGTATCCTCGGACTTCGTGCCTCTAATTGTCGGGTTCCAGGCAACCGCGTTTCCAATTTGGAGAACGATATCACTCTTCAGGTTAGCAATCACCTCTCTGGGGAGGTAACCCGCAGTTCCTCCCTGGTGATGAAGTTTCCATTCACCTGCCCTGCCAGCCGTTTCATAGGCCTCTACTAGCCTCTCAAAAACCTGTGAAAGCTTCACTCCTGGCTTCGAGCATCCGATAACCTTTGCATCAATGAGGCAGTTCTGTTCGTGTTGCCTCCTGATATCATCTGATGCCTCAAACAGAAAAGACCTGCTCGAAGAGATTATCAGCCCTCGTTTCCTTGCACAGATACTCGCGAAGCCTCTCTTCCCCAGTCTGACATCTCGCGAAAGATTGTGTCTGTAACTGAGAGAGCTCTCCTCCGAGAAGACCAGTGTCAACACCGGCTCTATATCCCTCTCTGCCATGGCCCTATAGAAAAGCCCTTGAACCTCCAGCTCAGTCATATGACGATTCAAATCCGGCACTATCAGGGAGAAGATTTCATCGCACTCTCTTCCCAGAGCTTTGTACGTGTCGATTTCCGTCTCACTTAAGACGCTCCGCATGGGTGTTATATCAACATACTCGCTTGAGTATCTTCCCGTATCCGATATAAGCTTCCCGTTTACCACGCTGTCCAGCAGCCTTTTCTCTCCGGAGGGCTCAAACCAGCTATACTCAAGAAACCCGAACTCTCCGAGAAGACTTTCATCCAGCTCGATCTCCTGAATTCTCAGCTTTTCAATATTGTTTGTGATCATGTAGACGCGATCCCCTGTTATGAGAATTGAGGCTTCTCCCTCGGTGGAGTTCAGGGTAATGTGACTCCTGGCTCCGAAAGTGAACCATGAGAAATTACAGCACTTGCTCAACAAAAGGGCGCTTGCACTTCTGGCAGCTATTAGCTCTCTCAAGCTCTTAACCCTATCTCTAAACTCTTCTAAAAGCATTATTCCCCTCATTCCTGCCCGCAGCACTTGGTTTATTTCCAGTTTTCTATTCCATTAGGTTCGATCACTTTCGTCCGTGTTCCGACACGCGGTCGATCCATGAATGGTTCCACACTTTCTTTCCAGAGTTTGTAGTGTTCCGTGCATTTATGCTCCATCGCAGCTTCGTCAGACTCGTAAGCCTCATAGAGATAAAAGTGGCACGGATCACTTTGATCTTGAAGAAAATCGAATCTGAGATTCCCCGGTTCTCTTACCGAATTCCTGTGATTTCGGCTTGTTGCTTCGATGAACTCTTCTAAAAACGCACTCTTGACATGAATATCAACTATTGTTACAATCACAGCCTCTCACCCCTGACCAACCTTATAGACATTTCGTTGTGCCTCTTGATTAGTTCTGAGAGTTCGCCATCGACTATCCTGCCGTTCTGGACGCGGATCTTCCCGTCAATCATAACCAGGTCGCTGTTGTGAGGGTCGCATAGAACAAGAGAAGCCACCGGATCGGATAGCCCTCCGGCCATCGAGAGAGTGTCCAGTCTGAAAGCGGCCAAGTCGGCAGACTTTCCCGGCTCGATCGAACCGATGAAGTCGTCCATTCTCAAGACCTTAGCTCCGCCCAGCGTCGCGAATTCCAGAACATCCCTCGGCGAAAGGGCGTCGGCTCCATTGAGGACTCTTTGAAGCATCAGGGCATTTCGTATCTCAAGAAGCATGTTTCCCGTATCGTTCGATGAGCTTCCGTCAACGGCAAGACTGATCCTGATTCCGGCTTCCTTCATCTCTTTCACACGGGCGATTCCCGATCCAAGTCTCATGTTTGAGGAAGGGCAGTGAGCCATGCCGCAGTCATGCTCGGCGAGCCTCTTGATGTCTTCATCGCTCAGCCATACGAGATGGGCGAACCAGCTTCGCTCGTTGAGCCAGCCGACCTTTTCCATGAAATCGACCGGTCTCAATCCCTTTTTCTCGATACAGAAATCGTCTTCGTCCCTAGTTTCGGCGAGATGTGTGTGAAGAAGCACGTCGTATTGCCCGGCGAGTTCGGCCGTCCTGACCATCGACTCTTCGGTCACCGAGAAGGGAGAACATGGAGCCAGGGCTATCCGCAGCATCGAGTGTTTTTCTCTATCGTGATACTTCTCTATTAGTCTTACGGAGTCCTCGATTATCTCTCTCTCGCTCTGGACGACCGAGTCGGGAGGTAATCCTCCGTCTTTTCTGGAGAGAGACATCGAGCCCCTGGTGGGATGAAATCTCACGCCGGTACTGCGGGCCGCTTCTATTTCGCTGTCGATGAACTCTTTCCTTCCCGTCGGGTGAAGGTAAAGCATGTCGGTTGTCGTTGTCACGCCGGAGGCCATCATCTCGTAAATCGCCACTTTGCTGCTGACATATATCGCTTCGTTGTCGAGATTTTTCCACCTCTCGTACAAAAAGACAAGCCAGTCGAACAGCTTGGCTGAGGCGACTTCCTTTACGCTGCGGAAGAGCGACTGATAAAAATGATGATGAGTGTTGACAAAACCGGGAGTGATGATCCGTCCGGCCAGGTCGATCTCCACGTCGCCCGGAGGAGGAGTTCCCCTGCCGACATCGACTATTATTCCATCTTCGACGACGACATAAGCGTCTTTCAGCTCTTCTCTCCTTTCATTCATTGTCACGAGATAGTCTATGTTCTTGAGTACTGTTTTCAAGCACTGCACCTCCGATTCAAAGAGATTCGTCTTCATTCCTGCCGTTCAGTCGTATTACCTTCTGAGCCATTTCAGAGAAGACGTCATCGTGAGTAACTATTATTGATTGATCGAGTTCACCAAAGAGCTCTCTGAGAGAATGGGCAAGAAGTTCTTTTCTCTCTTTGTCGAGATTCGATGTCGGCTCATCGAAGACGGCAAATCTCGCTCCGCTGAGGACCCCCGTCATTGCGGCTCTCAGACAAAGAGAGACCAACACCTGCTCCCCACCGGAGAGATTTGAGAAACTTCTGACGCTACCGTCGCCGTATTCGGATGCTTTGACGGAAACTTCGTAATCTTCGTTCCATCTTATTGACTCTTCGGTCCCGGATATTCGTTGGTAGTCTAGGGTCGCCTTTCGCTCTATCGCGTCCCGAAATCCGGCGGTTATTCTCTCTCCGGTGAGATTGAGATTGTCTCTAATCATCTCTCCGAGTTTGATTTTTCTGGAAGTTTTTTCGCCGGCTCTCTTCTTGAGCTTCTTCTTTTCTTCCATCTCTGCGAAGTTCTTCAGATCTGCCCGCAGAGAGACTATGTCTCTGCCGATGGATATTGTTTCGTCTCGTTTGAGAGCATAACTTTCTTCGGCCTTTGTCTCATTTCTCTTCACTTCTTCTAGACGGCAATAATCGAAGCTCTTTTCAAGAGCAATAATCTCTTTTCTGAGGCCGGTCACTCCAGCCGCCTTCTTTCTGCATCTTTCGAGCGAGGCCCGGCAGAGGCCTGAGTACTCCTCGAGATAGCCCGCAAGAGTCACATGTTTGTTGAATCTTTCATAATCGTTTTTGTTAAGAACCATCGCTCTGCGAATCTCTTCAATCTCCGCTCTCAATCCGGGAAGCTTTCCAAGTTCCTCCGCAAATTCCTTAACAATGCTTTTCTGAGCATCGATTTCGGTCGACCGGGAAGCGAGTTCTTCCTCCGTCTTCTTCTTCAGTTCGTTGAGTGATTTGATCTTGCTCTTGACTTCTTCCAGACGCGAATCCCTTTCTTCAATCTGGTTCTTGAGCGTGGAAATGTGTTTCTTTTGAAGTTCGAGCTCTGTGGAGGCATTTCCAACCTCTTTTTCTACACTCTCGCTCATCTCGTCGATCTCTCCGGACTTTCCTGAAATCGTCGAGAGCTGAAGGAGGAAGCTCTTCGCTCTCTCTTCAAGGTCAAGCTTCTCTTTTTCTAGATCAGCCTTTTCCTTAAGTTTCTTATCTGTCTCTTCTATCGCTTTGAGGGCAAGAGCCCTCTCTTCCGCCAGTTTGCCTAGCCTCGACGGGCTCTCCTTCACTTCTGCAATCTTTTTCGAGAGCTCTCTTTCACCGGAGGCAAGCTCGTTTATAAGACCTTCGATGTATCCTTCATAATCACTTCTATTTTCGATGTTCTTGCATTTCTCATCCAGGAGCGGACAGATGCCAACGGCGAGAGAGCCTCTGTATTCTTCAAGCGCCTTTCTCCGGGAAGCCTTGCTGACACAGGCCTCGTTCAGTTTTTCAAGGAGAAGGACTTCCTGTTTCGCTCTTTCTATACTGCTATCGATTTTCGCCAGCCTTTCATTGAGTTCCTCAGAACCTTCCAGTTTTCCAAGGCTCCTTAAGAGATCCTCAAGCGCGGCCAGCCGTCGCTCAGGCTTCCTGTATTCTTCGAGGATTACCTTAAACGCCTCTTTTCTCGAAAGACACAGGTTGTAGGCTTCCCGCCTCTTGCCCGCCTCGAGTTCCGCCGCTTCCATCTCTCTTCTTAGCTCTTCTCGTTCCTTTTTCAGTTCCTCGAATTGCTTCTCGCTCTCTTCCAGTCTTTCCTCTGAATTCGAGAGCGCTCCGCTTGACCGGGCAACTTCCGTCTGCAGTTCAGCGATTCTCTTCTCAATGGCCGCCGAACGCTCGCCAAGGCCTTCCAGTCTTCTTTTTTCGGCGCTTAGAGCATTTTCTTTCTCCAGTAATCTCTCATAGAGATCGTGGCCGTCCCTGCTTTTGTCAACGATTTCTCTGGCCTCGACCGCCCTCTCTCTTTGCCTCAGATTGCCTTTCAGCGAAGCAGCTTCGTCCCTCAACGACTTCAGCTGCTGCTCAAACTGTCCTCTCTTCGAAGAGAGCTCTCCTTTGATTTCCTCGAGACGCAGTCTCTCTGCTTTGACTTTCTTGAGGGCATCTTCCAGAGACTTCAGTTCCTCTCTTGCCCTGGAGAGGTCCTCCGAGAGAGTCTTCACCCTCTCTTCAACTTCTGTCTTTCTCTCCAGTTGCTGCTCCATGAAGGCGATCTCTCTCTCAAGAGCTTCGTTCTCACTCCTCAGGTCGGTGAGATAACTGCGCATGAAATCCGTTGAGATCTTCCTGTAAAGGTCGACCTGAAAGACCCTGTTGAAATAGTCCCTTCTCGCAGCAGGACTGCCGAGAAACTGATCGGCGATTCTATTCTGAAAAGCTACTATCACGTTCTCGAATGTCTTCGAGATGTCTCCCTGAAGACCACAGATAATTCTGATTTTCTCTATCACGTTTTCCTTCCCGCGGGCAATGAGAAGTTCCCCCTGATGCAGCTCGTGACTTGAACCGGTGCCGAAGACTTTCTCGACCCTGTACTCCAGACCGTCGTCGGCCAGAAAAGCCACGGTAATTTTCGATCTTCTCTCGTTCCACTTGATTGCGTCTTCCTGTTTGTCGCGCAGTCCACCTCCGAAGAGGGCCAGTCCGATAGCTTCGATTATCGATGATTTCCCCGAGCCGTTTCTTCCAAGGATGAGGTTTATTCCCTTCTCGAAGGTTTCGGAATATCTGGAGTGGCTGCGGAAGTTCTCGAGATCTATCGAAGTAATCCTCAAGAGCCACCACCCACTATAGCTTCAAGAAGGGCATCGACGGATTCTTTGAACAGGTCATACCTTCCATCTTCCTGAGACTGCTTCATCTTTTCTATTGCGACCACAAGGTCCTCGCCTCTTGCTCCGAGCTCCTTCCACTCCCTGGAGCCGAGTATGACCTCTCGTTCGATGTCTCTCGCACTCATCAGTCTGTAGTCGTCGAGAGTGATCTCTCTATCCGTTCTCCTAACTCTAACAAAGGCCTTAAGGGCTCCGGAAGACTCTATCTCCCTCTCCAAACGCCCGGGATCTACGTAGAACTCTCCGCTTCCCGTTACCGTAACGAGTACTATGGCTCCTCTATGAATCTCATGTTCGTTGACAAATCCGTCAAGGTCGTCGCCCTCACCGGGAAAAACGGAGAATTCCTGTCTTTCCCTCTTGCGAGAGTCGTGAAAATCGGCTGTTCCGCTCTCCGTATCGAATACGTAAAATCCCTTTCTATCTCTCTCCCAGACGTCCCAGTATTCGAGCGATCCGGGCACGAAGAAGAACGGCTCTTCCAGAGGAAAAGCGAGTTGAGAATGCAGATGTCCGCCTCCGGCATAGATCACCTTCGACCTGAGAATCTTCAAGACTTCGGGTGACACAAGGCCGGGAATGAAGTTGTCGTTCCCGGGCGCGGTGTGGATAAGTATTATATTGTCTTTGCCCTCAAGAAAAGAAGAAGCTTTGAGGATCATCTCCTCTGCCATGAAGCCGGGATAGCCAAGTCCGAACACTTTGATACCTTCGATGCTGACGTTCGGAAAGACGATGTCCTTTTCGCCCTGAACCGGGCAGAGCAGCTCCAGATACTCTGTCTCATGGAGAAATCTCAGCCAGGACTCATTCGCGCTAAAGCTCTTGTCGTGGTTTCCCTCTATAGCCAGCACCCTGATACCGTTTTCTTTCAGTCTGGAGAGAATACTCTGCGTTCTGGCAAGAGTGTCGGGATTGATGTCTCTCTTGTCAAAGAGATCACCCGTTATGAAGAAGGCCTCCGGTTTGTTCTGAACGGCCCAATCAACTACATAGTCAAAGGCTGAAAAATAATCTTCGTATCTTGCAGACGAATAGGGGCTGTTCGGGGAGCCGATCGGTCTTCTCCCAAGGTGAATATCCGAGCAGTGAAGGAATCTCAATTCGATGGACTCACTTTCTGAATTCCAGAGGCGTTGCGGCGCCGGAAGCATCTCTGGTGAGTTTCAGGTCACCGGTCCTGACGGCAAAGAGCTCCGTCGTGTTGCACACTGTTCCTGCGAACAGGTGGCCGCCAACTGCGCTTCTCGAAGGCCCGGCTAACGCGACGTGAAGATGCGGGAATGGAAAATCGCCCTTCGACGATACATTTCCCGATATGTGAATGAGCTCATGTGGAACAGAGATCATCTCCTTTTCGTACTGCTTTTTGGACACGTTGTACCAGCCGATCTCGAAATCTCTCAGCATCCCTATTCCGCTGATAACAACAAGTGAATCCAGGTTGTTCTCCGTAAGTGTTTGAACTAGAGTGTGGATGAAATCCTCGCCATCCTCGAAGCGAAAGAATAGTACTCTCTCACCTTTTCCAAAAATCATCTCATCACCACCTGTATTACGATTTTACTACATCTGCCGCACCCCCACATTTGCTAACAGTTACAGTCGAAAGACATCCAGCAAGGGCTTTGATGTGAGATTTTCTTCACCCTGGTCTGATGATAGAATCGAATCGAATTGCATTCACTTTCTCCTGGAGGTTTCGTTATGTCTGGTCAACTGTTCTTCTTCATCGTTCTCATTTTCTGGGTCGGATTCGACGTCTATCTTTTCTTCTTTCACAACAGAGAGATCAGTGGAAAACTCCAGGAGAAACGATCGAAATATATTATGCTTGCTTTCGTTCTATCTGGCATGTTTGGAGCGGTGGCTGTCGACGGCAGCTCAAAGGAAGCGTTCATGATGCCGTTCCGTCCTCATAGATGGGTTGGGGTTGCATTGATGATCTTCGCGGTCGTGGTCCGTTTCCTCGTAGTCAAGCAGCTGGGCTCTTCCTTTGCAATCGATGTGGGGGCCCTTCCCGGTCAAGAGCTGAGAACGGATCGACTGTTCAGAGTAATCCGTCATCCTGCCTATGCCGCCGAGATAGCAGGCTTTCTGGGTCTTGCACTCGTCTTCGATTACCCGCTCAGTTCGATCCTTGCTTTCATACTCCCGACGACAGGCATACTTTACAGAATCGTCGTGGAGGAAAGAAATCTCGAATACATCTTCGGAGATGTTTATAGGGATTACTGCAAAAAGACGTGGCGGCTAATTCCTTACGTGTTTTAATCAATTAGGAGGTGAAGAATTTGAAATCATACAGGAAGGAACTTTTTTTCAACACCGCTACCAGGCGAGAGATAATCAACATTACTCCAGATGTCGAAAGAGCGCTCAAAGAAAGCGGAATCCAGGAAGGACTTCTGCTCGTGAACGCAATGCACATAACTGCAAGTGTGTTCATCAACGACAATGAATCCGGGCTTCATAATGACTTCGAAAAATGGCTGGAAAGGCTTGCGCCCGAGAAACCATACTCGCAGTACGAACACAACGGATTCGAGGACAATGCGGACGCCCACCTGAAGAGAACCGTTATGGGTAGGGAAGTAGTAGTAGCCGTTACTGAAGGAAGACTGGACTTTGGACCATGGGAGCAGATCTTCTACTATGAACTGGACGGTATGAGAAGAAAGCGAGTTCTGATAAAAATAATCGGCAATTAAGATTCGAATTGTAACGGTTTTCAGAGGCTTTGTCAGATATACCGGCCTAAACAGCTCCAGACAACCAGGGAGTCTCTTGTTTGCCTTTGCGAAGGTCTTTCTAAGATGTTATGGTAATAATAACACTTATTATGTATGGAGGTGCTATCAATGAGCATTGGAGAAGCATCACTAAACTCCCAATCGGTCGTTTTTCTCGACGGGGGTTTGGTTGATGTTACACCTTTTGCGAAGAGGGTTGGAATCAAACTGCCGGTAGTTATCACGGAGAATCTCTGGAATGAAATGGTTAAGACCGACGAGAATTCCAGGATGTACGGACAAAAAGAAGAGAAGCGGCTCGACAGCCTGCTTTCCACATTGAGCATGGAACTGCTTAAGGGAAGAGCGAAGGATCTCTCGTTCACTTTCCTGATCTGCAAAGACCCGAAAACAACCAGTTGCAGGCTTCTGAAAGCATGCTACAAGGAAAGAGATGACGGTAATCGGTTCATAAGGATTTCTTGTTACAACGAATCTAACTGACTCTGGAACAGGCACGAGCTTTTATTTACAATATCGACTTGTTCTGGAAAGAGTCGTTGAGCTATAATGAGCTAAACGAACGCGAGGTTTGCATATGAACAATAAGACTTACAGAGGAAAAAACAGAAAAGCTATGATGATGTACGGCAACGCCCTTGTTTCTTCGGGTGCTTAGCTGTACCTGAGAAAATAGAAGCGGGGCGTCTCAAAGGAGACGCCCTTTTTTTATATCAGGAGGGATTTGTATGAAGAAGTTTCTAGTGTTACTGGTTCTACTGGGAGTCGTATTTGCGTTCGGTACCACGAAGATCAGGATTGGCGCCACTCCAGTTCCCCACGCCGAGATTCTCGAGGTAATCAAGGCCGACCTATCCGAGCTGGGCTATGAGCTGGAAATCGTTGTGTTCAATGACTATGTGCTTCCAAACATCGCCCTTTCCACAGGGGAACTCGACGCGAATTACTTCCAGCACGTACCCTATCTGGAGTCCTTCACTTCACAAAGAGGAATTAAAGGGCTGGTCTCAGCAAAGGCCATTCACGTCGAACCAATGGGGTTCTTTCTCAAGAAACCTCTTTCAGAGCTCGCACCAGGTGATAAGATCGCGGTTCCGAACGATCCGACGAATGAAGGACGGGCACTGATTCTGCTTCACAACAACGGGCTTATTGAGCTCAAGGATCCTTCGAAGCTGGAATCCACAGTTCTGGACATCAAAGAGAACCCAAGGCAGTTGACCTTTGTTGAAATCGAGGCCGGGTTCATTCCAAGGGTCTACACAGAAGACAAGACCGTCGCCGGTGCCGTCATTAACACCAATTACGCTCTTACCATCAACCTAAATGCAGTCAAAGACTCGGAGTTCATTGAAGGTGGTGAATCTCCGTATGCAAACATAATCACAATTCGAGAAACTGACAAAGGCGAAGCATGGCTCGAAGCTCTCATCAGTGTGTTGACGTCGGAGAAGGTAAGAGACTTCATAAACGAAAAGTATGATGGTGCGGTAGTACCCGTCTTCTGAGGTTTGATGCTTTGATACTGAGCGTTGACAGACTTAACCTCTCTTTCGAAGACAAATCGGGAAGGAGAAAGATCCTCGATGATGTCAGCTTCTCTATCGAAGAGGGCGAGATTGTCGGAATCGTAGGGTTGTCGGGAGCAGGGAAAACCTCTCTGCTCCGCACCCTTAACCTACTCCAGCCGGTGGACAGCGGATCGATCATGTTCGACGGCCAAAACATAGTCGGGCTTAACGAAAGCAAAGTGAGGAGCATTAGAAAGAAGATAGGAGTGGTTTTCCAGAGCTACAACCTGTTTCGCTACAGAACCGTCTACCAGAACATCGCTTTCCCTCTGAAAATTCAGGGAATCGGCAGGGGCGAGATCAGGGAAAGAGTTATGAGTATCGTTTCGGAGCTCGGCCTGGATCACAGGCTGAGCGCCTACCCTTCGCAGCTCTCCGGCGGCGAACAGCAGAGAGCGGCGATCGCCCGCGCTCTCGTAATGGATCCAAAGCTGATTCTTCTCGACGAACCCACTTCCGCGCTCGACCCGAGGACTACAGGCAGACTTCTCGATCTCGTAGTGAATCTCAACGAAAGACGCAGTGTCACCTTCGCGGTCGTAACCCACGATATGGATGTCATTAAGAGAACCTGCGACAGAGTCGCGTATTTGCAGAATGGGAAGCTGCACTTCTTCGGACCTACGCACGAATTCTTCGTCAAGATTGAGAACAATGAAGTGAGTGACTTTGGAAGCCCTCTCGAGCTGGAAAGAAGCGTCCTTTCTGGGCAGAAGCGGCTCTTGAGAGTACTCTTCTGGGGAGAGCGTACCCACGAACCCGTTTTATGGGAGATAGCGAGGGAGTTCGATATAATGATCAACATTCTGTACGGGAAGATCGAAGAACTGAAGAACGGGCCCTTCGGAACATTGATCATCGCGATTGATGGGCATAAACAGGATCTGTTCATAGAGAAACTTAGGGACTCCGTCTTCTTTCTCGAGGAGGTCCGGTGATGTTCTCACAAATACTTAAGGCGACGCTCGAAACTCTATACATGCTTCTTCTCTCCGGTTTCCTGGCAACTGTTTTCGGTATTCCGCTAGGCGTAGGTCTTTACCTCTGTTCAAGATCGCGAAGGTTGAAGACTCTCTATGCGCTGCTCGATCTGCTGGTAAATATCTTCAGATCAATACCTTTCATTATTCTCGTGTTGCTTCTGATTCCCGTTACGAAAAACGTAATGGGGACGATAATCGGGCCGAATGCCGCAATCTTCAATCTGACTATTGCAGCTATACCTTTCATGGCGAGGCTTTCGGAGAATTCTTTCAATGCCGTGCCTTCGGGAATAATCGATTCGTCAAACTCAATGGGATTGAACAAGTGGCAGATGGTCACAAAGGTTCTGATACCGGAAACACTGCCCGATCAGATAGGCAACATAACCGTACTCTTGATCAATCTCGTAACCTACACCGCCATAGCGGGGGCAGTCGGGGCCGGAGGTCTCGGTCAGCTGGCGATCAACTATGGTTACTACCGGTTTCAGTGGGACGTAGTTCTCTACGCTGTGATCGTTCTCGTGGCGATCAGTCAGCTTCTTCAGTTCACTGGAGGAAAACTGGCGAAGGGATTGCGAAAATAACTTTGGAAACAAGGTTTTTCGGAAGCGTCTCGGAAGTGAATCATTTTGACTTTCGTCGTCGAAGCCAGAATGTTGTAAACTGGTACCGGGCAAAACAAGTTGATTGGAATACAGGTTTGCCCATAAGGGTGAAGCACTATGAAAAGACTGCCGGTCGACATCGATATGTTGGTCAATTTGATGGATACTGACCAGAGAGAGTACGATGCGATTTCGTATCTAGATACGGAGACAGGAAAGATCATCTTCTATCAAGAAGATTGTTTTCCGGACGAACTAGTAAACTGCGAGGTTGAAAGAGAAGAGATAACTGAAGACCTTCTGAAGTACTCCTGGATGAGAATCGAAGATTTGTACACTTATTATGACTTGTTTTGCGGCGATGAATCGGAAAGATTCGAGGATATACCGTGGATTACTCCAGGAGAAAAATTCGCACTGATCGAAGAGTTCATTTACACAAGAGTGGAAGAAAGCGTCAGGGATGAAGTCTATTACGATATTTCGGGAAGAGGTGCATTCTCTAAGTTCCGCACATTTCTCGAACATCACGGAGAATACAAGGACGCATGGTTCAAATTCGAAAGTGAGAACTTGACAAGGATTGCTGTTGAGTGGCTCAACTCGATAGGAATCGATCCGATCGATACTTCTGAACAGTGATCTCGGTCTTCTCTTTGAAGTAAATCTCGCGGAGATTCGTCTGTATAAGAAAGACTGCCCGGGCCTTTTCTTTTGTCGGTTCACATAATTATCCATGAGTCTGGGAGTCATGTGCCATTAATACGCTGGTTCTTGCGTGAATGCTATGGTTCGCTCCTGATGGTCCTGATTTTAAGTCCTCCCTTGAGGGAAGAAAGCCACGGAGTGGCGGAGGGTATCTCTGAAGGAACGAGTGCAAGATCGAGAGAACGAGAAGACGCTTTGAACTTGAGATGAAGCTTCGCTTCGAGAAGGGTGGTATTCGAGACTGCCAAGAGTGGTGAGAAAAGCAGATCTGAATGTTGTCACTGCAGGTTGACAGATCTAAAGAGGCGAAAAACGATGCGAGACGCGCTTCAAAGATCACACACCCCACCGCAAGCGGTCCCCCCCGCTCAAGCGGGGATTTAGGATCATGATCGGAAGAGCGGTTCATTCTGCACTTCGTGTCGAGGTACTTAGCTAGGAAACGCGAGATGATGAAAGAGCGTGAGACGGATGAGATGAGATCCAGTTTGAGCAATCGAGAGGGGATTTAGGATCATGATCGGAAGAGCGGTTCATTCGGCACTTCGTGTCGAGGTTCTTAGCTAGGAAACTCGAGATGATGAAAGAGCGTGAGACGGATGAGATGAGATCCAGTTTGAGCGCTAGAGCGGGGATTTAAGATCAAGAGGGTAGAGATGCTTGAAACCGTGATTATTGATGATGGTTACCGATTCTGGAACTGAGGAACGAGATGACTGAGATCCATTGAAGATGATGTCAGTAATTATGAGGGTTCACAGGAGGATCAGAGCGTGAAGAACACTGGAGTGTCGCTGGAAGAAGGTAGTTCAAAGCAGTTGACGTTTAGGAGCCTGGTAATAGGGGCGCTCGGGTCGATAATTATCACTACCAGTTCAATGTACGTCGCCTTGAGAATGGGGGCTCTTCCCTGGCCGACCATTTTTGTTGCAGTAATGTCGCTGGCAATACTCAAGGCCTTGGGCAGGACTAACCTGAACGAGATAAACGTTACGCACACTGCAATGTCTTCCGGAGCAATGGTGGCTGGCGGTCTGGCCTTTACGGTTCCGGGCATCTGGATTCTTGAGGCTTCCTCAGAGGTAAGTTTCCTGTCACTGCTAGTCGTTACATTGTCAGGCACTATTCTGGGAGTTGTATTCACTGGAATGATTAGACGTTATTTCATCGAGAAGGAGAAGCTGCCTTTTCCCATGGGTTTAGCTTCCTACGAGACAGTTGTTGCCGGTGACAAAGGGGGGAAGAAGGCAAAGTACCTCTTTTCCACCATGGGGGCCGCTGCCGTATTTGTCGCAGTAAGGGACGGGCTGGGATGGATACCCTCTGCGTGGTCTTCGGTCCGGCTGTATTCAAGAAACATCTTCTTTGGAATGTGGATATCCCCTATGGCCGTTGGCATAGGTTACATAATCGGACCGCTCTTCACAGGAGTGTGGTTCCTTGGAGCTGTTATAAGCTACTTCTTCTTGATCCCCGTTGGAGTTGCGGTCGGATGGTTCGCTGATGTCGGCTCTGCGACGGCTTTCAAAGATAGTCTCGGGATCGGACTGATGGTCGGCACCGGTGTTGGGATACTGCTCAAGGGAATCTTGCCGCGGGCAAGAGAGATCTACCTTCCCGTAAAGAGCAGCGGGAAGGGATCGCGAATGAAGACGCTTCGCTGGATACCTCTGGTTTTTGCGGCCATCGCTCTCTTCCTCACAACTTTGACGGAAATGACTCTTGTCTCTTCTCTACTTACAATAGTTGGCGTATGGCTTACGACGGCCATGGCCGCCTCGATAACCGGACAGTCGGGCATCAATCCTATGGAGATATTTGGCATCATCATTCTTATTGCCGTGAAGTCAGTCGCCAGTCTCGGCACAATCGAAGCGTTCTTGGTGGCGGGAGTAGTGGCAGTTGCTTGCGGTCTTGCTGGCGATGTACTGAACGATTTCAAATCCGGCTACCTTTTGAAGACCAACCCCAGGGCTCAGATCGTCGCCGAGACGGTCGGCGGAGTAATTGGCGCAGTAGTCTCGGTAATCGTTCTCTTTATTATGTTCAGAGCCTATGGTACAATGGGCCCGGGAACGGAACTCCCCGCGCCACAAGCGTACGCCGTTTCCACCATGGTCGGTGGTCTCCCAAATACTCCGGCCTTTTTCTTCGGCTTGATGATTGGGATCATAATCTATCTTATGAAACTACCGGGGATGACGCTTGGAATTGGCATGTACCTCCCTATGGAGATATCTACCGCCGCATTCGTTGGAGGCGTTATTAGCTTAATTGTCGGCAAGATCAAGCCAAAATCGAAGGAGACCGGAATGATAGTGTCGTCGGGACTTCTCGGAGGCGAAGGTATAACGGGAGTAGTTTTGGCAATAATCAGGGTTCTAACAGTTAGCTAATAGAATAGAGGAGTTGTTTTGAAACACATTCACGCAGTGGGCAGAGTCCCTTTCAATCGCGTTCACATTTCTCTAAAATGGTTATTGCTCGGCGCCGTTGTCGGGGTAGCGGCCTTCTTCATCGTCAGTCTTTCAATGGAGAGGATCGAGTCACCTCACTTCTCTGCTCAGCTGTCCGCGGCTCGACTAATGGCCTCTTCCATAGCTGAACTTTCAGCTTTCCGGGAGTCGCTGGGCATAGAAATCGACCCATCCGTCGACCCTAATTTGACAGGGCTTATTGGACCGGAATTCACGGAGTTGACAACTACTCTAGGAAATCTGCAGGCGAAGAGAACCTCGACCAATCCGGACTTCGCGGCTCTCCTGGTGAAGTACTTCAAAGAACTCAATCTCAAGAGAGGCGATCCCGTAGCTATAGGAGCGAGCGGTTCTTTCCCCTCGCTTCTTCTAGCCACTCTCTGCGCCTGCGAAGTTTTGGAACTTGAACCCCTTGTGATCTATTCGATTGGCGCTTCAGAGCACGGCGCCACACATCCGGAATTCACCTTTGTTACGATGCTGGAAAGACTTGTAGAGGTAGGGCTGCTTAAAGACAGCCTGATCGCAGTCTCTCTGGGCGGTAATTACGATACGGCAAGTGGAATGTTTTTCCCGAAAGCTCGTGAACTGATGACGGAGATTGCTTTATCCAGCGGAAAGACCTTTATATATGAAGAGTCTCTTCAAGCAAGCATTGAAAAGAGACTTGAGCTCTATCTTGAAGAGTCGGCCGGACTGCCTTCTGTCTTCGTCAATATCGGGGGAGCAAGCACAAACTTCGGCAACAGCCATCTAGCTCTCAGCCTGGATAACGGTGTTTTGACTTCGTTCTCTTCGATCCCTAAAGGAGATGAAAGGGGACTGATTTTCGAGTTTGCGGAGCTCGGTGTGCCCGTGATTCATCTGCTGAACATCAGAGATCTCGCGATGGAGAATGGGATTCCGATCGACCCCGTTCCTCTTCCGGAGCCTGGAACCAGCGGAGTATATTTTGTCGATAGCTACTCGTTGCCTCTGACTTTGACCTTTCTATTCCTTATGATCCTCTGCGTTGTTGCGGGAAAGGTGATTAAGAAATGACAAACTGGCTGCTGGCTCTGGTCGCATTGTCTATCCTTCTGCTCTTTCTCGTCATTGAGAATATTCTCTCGAGAAAGAGAAGAAAACGGTTGAAAATCGCAGTCCAAGTGAACGGAACCAGAGGTAAGAGCGAGACAGTAAGACTAATTCACGCGGCCCTAAAAGCAAACGGCTTCAGCGTACTGGGAAAGACGACGGGAACCGTTCCTCTATGGATAACCCCCGACGGGAGACACGTCGAAGTGGTTCGTCGCGGCCCTGCAAACATACAAGAGCAATTCCTCGCATTGAAGAAGTCGGAGAGGGACGGCTGCAATGCTTTGGTCGTGGAATGCATGGCTATTAAGCCCGAGATGCAGCTTTCAAGCATGAGAATAGTCGAAGCAGACATTACCGTCATCACGAACGCTTATCCGGATCATATCGAAGAGATTGGAGCCGACGAAATCGAGACGGCCAAAGTGCTTTCTCTATCTATTACTCCAGGCGGAATTTGCGTTCTGGGAAACGTTTCGTCTGACGCATTGGAATCTGTAGAAAAACACTGTTCTAGAATGAATACTAGATTGGTTACTGTCATCCCGAAAGGAGAGGACACGGCCGGATTCAAATTCGAGCCAAATGAGGAAAACCTTTCTATCGCACTGAAGGTTGTAGAACTAATTGGTCTGGACAGAGAAAAGGCGCTTGAGGGAATGAGAGAGGCGCTGCCTGATGTGGGGACATTCAGGTATCTGCATCTCGGCGACGGGATAAATGATACCGTCCTGGCAAATGCGTTCGCGGCCAATGACATTCGGTCCACTTCTCTGCTTCTGAAAAAGGCAAGACAGGATTTTCCCGATAGACCACTCGTCGGATTCTTCAACTCCAGAGACGATAGGCCGGACAGAGCTCTCGTCTTCGAAGAAATGATTAGAGAGTTCGACAGGATAATAGTCAGAGGACCCGTTCCTCAACGAATACTGAAGAACAAGAACGTAGAAAAGCTGAAAGACCCGAGCCGGCTCGATTTGCTTCTTGAAGGGCACGAGCTCGTTTTCGGATTCGGAAATATACGCGGCCTTGTCCAGTGGCTGAGCGGGTTGGAGGAGATTCGATGAGTCCTGCATTGTTCTCGATTGGAATCGTCATAAGTACTGTATTCTGGTGGGTGACAGGGTTGTCGGCTGGAGGGCTTGTAACACCGGTCTACCTGTTCATCTTCATTGAACAGCCTTTGAGGCTGCTGTATACATGGGGTGTCGGTCTGGTCACATTCCTGATTCTGAACCTTCTCCAGAGATATCTGATTCTCTACGGAAGAAAGAGACTCGCAATAGGAATTCTTCTCGGAGTCGTCGTCAAGCTTTCCCTCGACACCTTTCTTATGCCCAATCTCCCGGTAGAACTGTTCTCAACCGTAATTGGAACCGTCGTTCCAGGGCTGATCGCGAATGACTTTTACAGGCAAGGAGTAGTGAAGACCTCTCTTTCGCTTATCTTCGTCACAGTGGTTGTCTGGTTGACAAACATACTGATAAAATCGATCATGCTTGTCTAAGAGTTCCCGCTAGCCGAAGAGCACGAGTCTTAACACAAGATAAAGGTTGGAAATGCCGAGAGATATAATTGCCGAAGGGAACCCGATCTTCATGAAGTCGAGGAAACTGTGCCTGTTTCCATACTCCTTGTTTACCATCTCAAAACACATCACATTCGCAAGATGACCGGTCACAGTTCCGTTTCCCCCGAGGTTTGCCCCAAGAGCAAGAGCAATCCATAGATCGTACTGAAGAGGGTAGTGAACGGAAAGCTGCGCCACGATAGGAATGAAGATCGTAACAACCGGAATGGCTCCAGTAACCATCGCTATCATTCCGCTTACCCAGAGAATAAGCATAGAGAGAACGGCCGGGTTGCTCGAAAGATTCAAAGCCAGTGCGGAAAGCTCTCCCGTTATTCCCGTGCTTTCAAGAGAGTGTGCAAGCGAGAAAAGTCCAATGAAGAAGAGAATCGCGTTCCAGTCCACTTCGGTAGCAACCGATTCGAAATTCTTTCCCGTATAGAGAAGCAAGAATGAAGCTCCAAGCACTGCGAATAGCGACATTTCTATGTCAACGATACTGTGCATGATAAATCCGATGACCACAACTACCACTGTTCCGAGGCTGACATACATCAATCTCTTATTGGTTATGACTCCATCGAGTCTTAACCCCTGAATCTCTTCCTTTTTTCCAGATATTGACGAGAGACCCTTCAGAATCTTGAATCTGGAGATCATCATCAGGGTGACATAGGTCAATAAGAGCGGAGCAAGCACAAGACCGCTGAAAGTCATGAAAGGAATCTTGGAGGCGTTACCAATAATGATGTTTGGAGGATCGCCTACCAGAGTCATACAGCCGCCGATGTTTGAAGCCAGAATCATCACCGCCGTGAACCCGAAGGGGTTGAATCCCGCAGTATCTGCAACGAAGAAGATTATCGGCATGAACATTATCATTGTAGTGACATTGTCCAGAACCATAGAGAAGAGAGCGATTAGCGCCGAAAAGAGCCCCGACAGCAGAAGAATGTTCCCCTTCGTTGCTCTGAGAGTACGGACCGCCACATATTGAAAGAACCCGGTAGATTTGAGCACGCCGACTATCACCATCATTCCTATGAGAAGAAATATGGCGTTGAAGTCGACAAACTCAGATATTGTCTCTATTCTCATTGTCTCAGAGACTTTGAGCACCACCAGCAACATACCTGCCGTAAAGGCAATCAGCACTCTCCGTCTTTTCGAAAGGACAATCAGAGTGAAAGTCAATATGAAATAGATTACAATGAATATTCTGTCCACAAGTCTCATTCTATCCCAAAATGCTTAACAAATGAAGAGGGCGATATGCATCACAAATAATCTACTTGAAAAGGGGAACGTTGCATCAAAAATGAAACTACTCGAAAGGTAAGGATGAAGGGGATAATCTTCGCGAATGCCAAGTTGAAAGAGGTAGGGGCGAAGATGAAGAGAATAGACATGACTGGATTGATTGAGAAACACTCAGAGAAGTACAGGAAGGCTGGAAAGAAGGAGAAGAGTAGAATCCTTGACGAATTTATTGAATTAACTAAGTACAACCGGAGCTATGCATCACTAAAACTTAGGAGAGGTTATTCTAAGAAGAACAAGAGAAGCAAATTCACAAGGAGTCGCGGAAGAAAGAAGAAATATGATTTCGAAGTATTGAGAAAACTAAAGGACGGAAGCACCTGCGGTCCCTGCCGAAGCGGCTAAACGACAACTGTCAGGCCGCAGGCATATGTATCGTGCTTTTGATAAGCGCTCTTGCATAATATCGTCGAAAAGCGACCGACGAAATGACACTGCTGTTCCGGCCGGACTGAAATGACGTAAGTACCGCTTCGCGATCTGGAATCCAGAAGGCCGTCCATCTTCAGTTCGTTATATGCTTTCACAACAACGCTCCTGTTCAGCCTGAGCAACTTCGAAAGCTCTCGCTCGGAAGGAAGTCTTGTGCCCAAGAAATCTCCCCCCCTCATTATCGCTGTTCTCAACTGATCTATCAGCTGCTTGAACAAAGGGACTCCAGAGCCTCTTTCGACGACGATTTTCAGCCCAAGCATGGATTCACCTCCTCAAACAGATTATACTTCGACACTAGCAATTGACCATACCATTAAGCCGTCAATAAAACATGCCGTTTATCTTCCATCGATCTGTTTCTCTTCTAAAATGACTCAGCTGAATAACATGGTCAAAGACTTCAATGCAAAGCGGATCGCTCCAATTGCCAGGATCCGACTGCCATTGTTCTGATGGCAGACATATAGCTTGAATATGCGAAAGCGATAGATTGGCAGAAATCGAGGCGAGGGATTCTCGGTATTCTATAAGAAATATTCAATTAGGGAGGAACAAATGAAAAGAAACGATGCTAAGGAGAAAAGAAAGCGTGGCGGGAAATTAACTATCTCTTGAACTACACTAGATCATCTTTTCGGAACCGGCCAGGACGAGACCCGCCTTTTCCTTGATACGACTACTGTTTTTGTACAGCCATTTGAAGACATTCTTTGCGAAGCGCGCTTCTTCAGTCAATTCTTTCGCAGTGAAGTAATGAATCTGGATGATCGAAATAGCAGAAAGAAGATAGACAAAACTCTCCCTCTCGCTCGAGGAAAGAGTGTTTTCTGAGGAGTATCCTTCAAGCAAGTACGGAAGCAAATAGAGGAAAAGCGATGGAGAACCCATCTTCAGAAACTCGGCGAAGACGCTATGAACTAGATAGGCAAGATCTAGCACTTTCACTTCTCGAGTCGCACAATCAAAATCTACTATCCCCGAGACCTTCCCCTCGTGGATGATTATGTTCCCTGGATGGTAGTCGCCATGGATGATCTGGACCGGCAGTCTATAATATATCTTGTAGAAATCGGTGAAGAATTCCTCAACACTTTCGAGTTCCATTTCTAAGTCCCCTGCACTGAAGTACCGCAGGGCAGCTGTCAGCGACTTCAGCAGATTCGTTCTTTCAAGCTGATCGTCGTCGATTTCTTCTAGAGCTTTGTGGAGCCTTCCAGTGAAAATGCCAAGCTCAACCGCCAACTCCGGAGTGGCATGAGAGATGTCGGAGTCGGCCTTTTCTCCTTCTATGTAAGAAAACAATGAGTAAACGTACTTGCCGATTGTTATTTCAAACTCGCCGTTGCGGGCATAAACGGGAGCCGAAACAGGAACTCCGGTACCGACAAGATTCGCCAGAAGATCACAACGACAAGATCCGGCAGGAACACTCGCGGCCCTTCTCTTCAACACATACAAACGACTACCTGAGCTGACTACCGAAGCTCTGCCATTCAATGCTCTCTCAAACCTGATCTTTTCCTTAAACCCCCAGAACCTGGTAATCCGGGAGAAGGGAATTCTAGACATATATAACCACCCCGGATATTCAAACAAAATCATTATACAACATTTCGATCCGATAACTCTCTCTTGAGTAGATTTAATTATGATGCATTACGTCATGCCTCCGAATCACTCTTCGCCGCTGAAATTCTCTTCCTAACTTTGTGGGCCATCGTTGTTCCCAAAACCAGCAGAACCGTGACTACACCTGCCCAGAAGAAGGCGCTCCCTGCGCCGGCTCGGTCCGCGATCGATCCGACAAACATGTTTCCGAGCGGCGTTGAGCCTGCGAATACGAGAGAGTAAACGCTCATAACTCTTCCTCTATACTCGTTATCGGAGTGAATTTGCATGAGGCTGTTTGCAGTTGTAGTAAAGAAGATGTTCGCGAACCCCATACTCCCGATCAGCAAAGCCGAAAGCAAGTACGAACTATTGAATCCCATAATGATGAAAAGAGAAGAAGTTATGAATGGGACAACAAAAAGCCTTACTCTCTTCGGCCCTCTGGAACTCCCCCCAGCTACAATCAAAGCTCCAAGCAACGACCCGACTCCCAAAGAAGACATCAAAAGTCCATATCCCTGAGCATCGAGACCGAGTTGATTTCTTGCAAAGACAGGAATCAAAACGCTGTAATTCATGCCGAACGTACTGACGATTGCGAGAATCAAAGTGGTGGTAGTCAGTATCGGACTCTTGAAAAGATAGATTAGGCCTTCTTTGATGTCAGGTATCACAGTCCCCTTTGGTCTCTTCTTTACGACCGGCGCTACGTCAATTTTGAACAGACCGACTATCACAGCTATGAAAGTGACTCCATTTATGAGGAAGCACCAACCCGCACCGACAAGAGCCATTACTACCCCCGCCAAGGCCGGTCCTACGATTCTTCCAAGATTTATGACCGTTGAGTTCAGCGCAACTGCATTAAGAACCACATCACGACCCACCAATTCGATCATGAAAGATTGTCTTGCTGGAATGTCGAGTGTCTTGACCATTCCGAGACCAAACGCCAGAAGGAAGATGTGCCAGTATTGAACTGTATTCGTGAAGACAAGAATCGCAAGTATAAATGCCAGGACCATCGAGGCTATCTGAGTTAAGATTACGATGCTCCTCTTGGGGAAACGATCTACGAAGACCCCCGCAGGTAGTGACAGAATGAGTACCGGCGTGAATTGCGCAACACCGAGAAGACCCAACAGGAAAGGGGAATCCGTTATCGTCAAGACGAGCCATGACTGAGCGGCTGTCTGCATCCATGTTCCCATGACGGATATCAGTTGACCTACCCAGAAATATCTGAAGTTCCTTACTTTGAGTGCCGGAAAAGTCTTTTCCATTCTAGAGAAGAACAAATCATGTAAACTGTTAGCCAAACGAATCATCTCCGTGGCTATTGTACTATATTTCCCGGGGTTATAATTGAAGTGTAGTCAATAGACTTCTTTTCTTTTTCTTTTTCTTTGCGATATGGTAGTTATAATTGAAGTGTAGTCAATAGACTTCAGATACTATAATTGAAGAGAGAGTACTGAGAATGGAAGACTGTGCCAAGAGTGAAAGCCCGTAGGTTCTTAACCACCAAGAAGCGAAGGAAGGAGGCAAATCAAATGGATAATGTCGCTACACGCGTTCTTCGAAAAGCTGAGATGGAAAAAGAACTTCAACAGCTACTCAGTGCAGAGGCCGGGATCAAATCAGATTCATATCTTCTCACTTTCTACTTTCCAATGGAGAATCTCAAAAGGAGCGATGCGGAAAAACATTTGAAGTCAAATATCCTAGATTGTCTGAGGAAGGACGAGAAGATAACCGGTATGGGGAAAATTCATCAGAAGGTTGTTGAAGCAGTCCTTACCAAACTCGGAAACATCGATGATTTGGGGAGGGGATTGGCTATTTTTATCGAGTTCCACACAGGCGAAGATGTAAAAAACGATAAAGCAATCGAAGGTGTCAAAATCATCCCGCTTCATAGAAAGCCCGAGAAGGAGATTTACGTAGGTAAGACATTCGATCTTGATCAACTGATATGGCTTTCAAGCTCATCTGCGGAGGCCCTTGTTGTCTCGCTGGAGAGGGAAAAATCAACATACTATCTAATGGAAGGAAGAAAACTCTCTCTTATTAAGAGCGTCGAAAATGAGTTCATTCGAGAAAAAGAACAGGAGTATCTGGAGGGGTACTCTCCCTCGCCTTCATCGGGAGCGATGTATCACGGGAACGCTTCGGA
Organism: Mesotoga sp. Brook.08.105.5.1; assembly: GCF_002752635.1. Taxonomy (NCBI): domain Bacteria; kingdom Thermotogati; phylum Thermotogota; class Thermotogae; order Kosmotogales; family Kosmotogaceae; genus Mesotoga; species Mesotoga sp. Brook.08.105.5.1. The sequence continues at coordinate 6,383 of NZ_AYTW01000014.1, read as the reverse complement.
AAAAGTTAGCAAGGCAAAGGAAGAAGAGAACAGGAGGTTCCTTCAGAAGAACGCCTCATTGATAAAGAACGACGAAGAGATTCCAAAAGACGTCGAATACCTCGTCTTCTTTCACTCTTCTTCGTTCAGTGAAAGCATTGAAAAGTTCCAGAAGGAAGCGAAACACCTTATTCCAGAAGCATATCCAATCTTCGTTCAAAAGACACTCAATCTGGAGAGGCAACTTCAGGAAGAAGTCGACAAACTGATAGATAGCGAAAGCAGGAGACTTCGAAAGGAATTTCTGGAGATGGCCCGGGAGAATTTCGACAAGTATGTCGAAGGTTGGACGGAAGTCTCTAAAGCAGCAAATGACAGAAGGATCGACACGCTTTTCATTAATCCTCTTGAGAGAAAAAGAGGTTATGTTCTTGACAGAGAGCTAGTATATACGCATGCCGTAAAGGAAAGCAGAGAAGTTAGAAATTTGGGCCCCTGGATCGTGCGAAGCGTAATAAACAACGACGGAAAAGTCGTGGTGGTTGATAAGGAACTCCTTCAAAGTGAGATCGCTGCAAGACTGCGATTCTGACATAAGACTCTTAGGAGGTGTGTAAGTGAAACAGCTCGCAGTATTCGTTCTGATTATTGGTCTGGCCGCAGGTCTTATGGCAACCCACTTCTCAGTGGGAATGGGCTTTGTTCTCAATCAGGACAGACAGACAAAGGAATTTGATCTTCAGTTCTTCGGGAGGGCTCAGGTAGGCTGGATGTTGTTTAACAAACCCGTCTTAGGCATTATTGCAGATGTTCCAGTCTTTGGATTCGGCTTTGAGGAAATGGAACTCTATTCTCTTGACCCCATGCAAGCCCTCATAGGACTTTACGCCGAACTGGGACTCGAAGATCTCGCGCCTTCTCTTCCGCCTGTCTTCTTCAAGGCAACGGTGATGACTGAACTGTCCAGCGTCCTTGCCGCTCGAGACATAAAGTATCTTCCGCTAGTCTCTCATGTCGGAGTAGGCTACGACATCAGCGACTTCAGTCTTGAGTTGGCAACTTCAATCATAAATGTGGGATTCAATCTCGGAGGGCAGCTCGCAAGACACTCGACCTTCTTCCCCCACTTTCATCTGGCAGGAAGATACAATTTCGATTTCTAGTGAGACGGGCCCTACGGCCCGTCTTCGTTCGCTACGAGCTGAAAGGTCGCGGATCCGAGGTTAGAATTAGCAGGAAAAGAGTTTTTGAAGCAGTAGTAAGGGTAAGTTCTTGATAGATGGAAATCTTGAGGAGCGAAAGTGTCGTCCGAGGTACGAGATCGGGAACACAACTGAACCTGTCTTTCTCCCTTGACTCTGTTCCGAGATTTCATCCATGGTTTTTAGAACCCTAAACGGCTCCCGGACAAAGCGTTGGGAGTTTGAAAGTCAGCTTAAAACTCTCACATCTGGTATCATGCGCCAAGCTCTACACCCGCATCCCGATCTTGTCTGCTTTAGAAGTTACACCAGGAAGCCTGCCTGATACGTTCCTGTCCGGGGCTTTTACAGTTCACCGCTATGCGCTTGATCAATTATCCTGCTGTTCATCCTTTATCAACTGAAGCGAGTAAAGCTTCTTGTATTCGGAACTGGTCTTTAAAAGCTCGCTGTGAGTTCCGCTTGCAACTATAACCCCATTACTGATTAACGCCACTCTGTCGCTCAATAGAACAGTTGATAATCTATGAGCAACCATCAGCACGATTATGCCTTCAGATTTTAGACTTACAAGAGTATTCTGAATTATTTCTTCAGTCTTTGAATCGATATTTGACGTGATCTCATCAAGAATCAGTAGTTGTGGTTTCGAGACCAACGCTCTGGCCAGCGCGACCAACTGTCTCTCACCACCAGAAAGCTGAACATCTGCAACCAATGTGTCGAGTCCATTCTCGAATCTTCTCAACAATACGTCAAGGTTTGTTCTTTCGAAGATGTTTTCCAAACCGGCTTCAGAAATCGATCTACCCAGGGTAATGTTTTCCAGGAGAGTACATCTTTCAAACAAAGTTGGTGTCTGCTCCACAAAGCCGATATATGGTCTGAGTAATGCCGAATTCGATACCGGATCGCCATTTATGTATATGGTTCCCGACTGGGGTTTTTGTAGTCCCATAAGGATATTCAGAGTAGTGGTTTTGCCGGCGCCGCTCTCACCTACCAGCGTCGTAATTTCCCCTTTCCTCAGTTCAAGAGACAGGCCTTTCAGAATTTGCTTCTTGCCGTAGCCAAACTCAATGTTCTCTAAAGAAATGCTCCGAACATCTTCTAACTTAGGACTACTATCACTCATTTCTTCTTCAGGACCTTCCAGTACCTCGATTGTTCTCAGGAGCCCTCCCCAGCTTTGTCTTAGAAGAATGTTCACCTGCATGAGGAGCTGAATAGGGTTGAACAATGATTGAACATAAGCCCAGAAAGTAATCAGAATTCCTACGGTAATCTCACCCTTCATTACCAGGTAACCACCATAGGCAAGCAGTGAAAAGGAGATAAGTCCGTTTATCGACGTCTTGAGTGTGCCGGCGATCTTTATTGCCTTTATGAACCTCTTGCCCGCATAAACATGGTCTCCCTGAAAACGATCGAAGAAATTCATGACCCAGGCAAATGGCATGGCGATTCTGATCAGTTTCATATTATCGATTATGTTACTTGTGACTCCTGCCAGTTCGCCGAATTTCTCCCTCTCTACTTTGCTCCTTTTCTCCACCATAATATTGAAGAACATTATCACAAGAAAGGAAAACACGATGAAGCCGAGGGGCAAAAGAGTCAGTTTCCAGTTGAAAGAAAACATGATAGCTAGAATCGCCGATATCTGAACGACTCCCAATAACAGTATCGGAAATACCTGCGCTATAACGGTTCCTACAAGTTCCAGATCAGATATTAGTCTCGATACGAGCTCACCGGTTTTATTCTTGTGGAAATAGTCGAAAGGAAGAACAAACATCTTCTCTAACAATTGCTTTCGCAGGTCCGATTTTGCCATGAGGGCCGTGGTTTCAAAAACCACCTCGCCAAAATAGGTAAAGATCAAGCTTCCAAACCAGAGCCCGACGACAAGCAAAACGTACTTTAAGAGAAGATCCATGTTGTCAGAAGGGATAACAACATCTATTAGCAGTCTTATCAAGAGCGGGAAGACAACTGCAAGAGCAATCATCACTCCGACCAGAACTGCAGCCAGCAATTCCCGTTTCCAATAGACTTTGAACAGCTTGAAGACAAACCTGCGAACTATCTTCTTTTCATTCTCCATATTTCTCCCCCCCACCGGGCTGTCTTTTCACAGGCCATTCGAGGATATCTCCTTCTTTTCCGCTTATTCTTGAACACCGGGGATCTGGTGAATCGTACGAATTATAGTAAGAAAAGGCTAGAGCTCTGCAACCTCCATTACATTGAGCAAACTTTACACAATCAAGACACTCTGAGATTTCGCGATTCGTTCTAAATGCATCAGCTTGTTTAGAGAACCAAATCTCTTCTATTGAGTTACGGAATACATTTCCATAACTGAAACGTGCCCTGTCAAGACCTTCTACAACATCACACAGTAGAACCTCCCCGTCTGCACCAATCTGCATTGCGAGTTTAGCACCACCACAACTGAGTGAACTAGTATATCTGTGCACCCCAAAGACAATCTCTGGCTTATTGCCATACTTTGATCTGAACGCTTCCACAACCTCCAATGCACTTTCAATCTGATCTCTGTTAGGGATCTCATTGATTCTGGCTCTTCCAGAAGGCATCAGAGTCACTATTCTAATCTCGCTTACTCCCAAAAATGGGAGGTTTTCTAATAAATAGGGCAACTCTTCCAGATTCCGCCTTGATAGAGTTATTCTTGCTCGTGTAGAGACATTTGCACTCTTGCAGTATATGAACGATTCAATTGCGCTATTGAAGGCGTGTTTAGGTAATCCAACAATTTCCGACCACACCTCAGGATGCCACGCGTCAATACTTATCTGAATGTTCCTAATACCAGCAACAACAAGCTCATCAACTTTCTTCTTGCTCAGTAACAATCCCTTGGTAGAGAGCTCATAGGTTATTCGGCAACTTTCAAGATAACTTACTATTTCTGATAACCCTGAATGGGCAATCGGATCACCGCCTCCCAAACTTACATACTCTACCTTTCCGAGTTTTCTAGCATCTTCAATGATCGATATTACCTTCGCCGTAGGAAGGTAGAAAGCTTCGTTTTCGCTTCCAAAAGCTCCATAACAATATTCGCAATTGTAAGGACAGTAATTGGTTAATGCAAAGCCTATGCTGCTTATCCTTGCAGGAACAACTGGACAACTTTCATCTGCAGGAATGAAAACAAATTCATGCCAATCCTCCATAGTTGATAGCCTCTTCTCTAAAGCCATAGGCAGCATAACAAGGACATGCAATTCATGCAGTTTTTCAGCAAGCCTTGTTATATCATTTAGAATTGTTCTAGAATCTACTTTGTAAAGCTCAGACAAGAGGATGGCGATTTTGCTCATACTTCTAGTGCCATCACATAATGAAAGGAAGATAGCGTCGGTTTGTGTAACATAAAGTGCAACAGTTTTTCCAATGAACTTCAGTATTCCGCCTTTGTTAGTTTTTATCAAGTCAATTCCTGGAGAACGAAATGGAAAGCCTTCTTGTAAACTCATGCTCCTACCTCCTTGGTTTGACCTAACTAAACTGGACAATTGCCAAAATGGACAGGGCAGATAGCAATATCAACAAATTACCACGTTATTCCGCAGATGACAATAGCATCTCGACAGAAGCTGCAAGAGACAATTTCAGGAAAATCACTTGACAACATGTAATATCCCAAAAGCATAAAACCACTCCTTTATCAGAACAATCAGAACACTTATGGTCTGCTAGATGCAGCTACCAAATTATTCCACAAATGACAATCGCGCTCTCACAAAAAGAGCACAAAGACAGGTTCACTAAGTCAGTACTGATCTCATAGTACCCACTGAGCATCCTAACACCTCCATTTCTTTGTCAATAACAAACTCCTTCCACAATGTACACAAAGCACGAATTTGCCCTGTCCAACCAATTGCGGTTTAACATGTTTAACATGTTTGCAGAATCCACTTTATATTGTAGCATACTTGACTTATATTATGACTATAAACTACATTAGTGTTACATTATGCAATATCATGTGCTGAACACTACGAATGAGCTCAATATCTTGAGAGGTTATAGAGCTTGTGAAAATTGTGAGCATGTTTGCAGATTTTTGGCCGGATTTCGAAGCAAGCTGGAAGTGCCTCACCCTTTAGCTTGGAAAGGATTTCACACTGTTTACCAGACAGTTCACTTCTCTTGGAGAATTCACTCATATCCAAAGAGAAATAATCCAGTACATTCTCTCCAGTCCGTTTCTCATTCTCTTCCAACTTATCCCGTTCAGCGAGCTCCTCATTACACATAAGTCAGGGAGTTAAATACCGCCAATATACTGGTTCTTACGCGAGCTTGTTTTTGATGATTTTGAGTACTCCATTACGTGAGGAGGGCCATGCAGCGAGGAGGGTGTTAGTCTTTGTTTACGAGAAAAGGCAACGATCTGAAATAGTTCCACAAGAAAGGTTGTTCGATGCCCGTTCTTGGTTGCTGGAAGGAACATACATATGGATTACTGACCAAATAACGTGAAGAGTGAATCTCGGGAAGAGACATTTGCACTCCAAGATGCTCAAAACAAGAGAGGGATTTTGGAGCGAGATCCCGTGCAGAGGCATCATCGGATGACAGTATTAAGAAATTCTGGAAGCGTCCCTATTCGTCATGCTGACCTCGATTCTTTGAAGAGAATAACCGAGAAAGAGCTTTGTCGAGGGCTTCGCTATGCTCAAGAGAAAACGAGAGAAAAGGCGGTCACCTTCGGATGCCAGTTCCGCTTCGCGAACGAGAAGAGTTGGAAGTTGACTGTTCCAAGTTGCAAGAATAAATGACGAGGTTCGGGGTTGGTGTGTGCCAAGAAGGCGAAGAAGGAAACTTCAAGCCATGCTTAATCGAAGATGAGGGAGGGCCCCTCGAAGCCGCCATGCAGGTGGAGGCTTCAAACCACCGTAAGCTGCTGTGGTAAAGAGCCATGGTAGTGAACGTTACGGGAAAAGGCGGGACAGCGATCCCGTCAGGTGAGTACCAGAGGAGACGAATACAAGTGAACCACCGTGAACGTGTCGTAAGGACCTGTAGTGTCATCTAAACCGGGAAACCTGGTTATCCCGGGATAAGTCTGGAGGAAACCTGCTTACTGTCCAGATGGTGACCGGAATATAGGTGGCGTGACCCTGGTACAGGCTTCGATTAGGAACTTGGGAACCTGGATGT
>NZ_AYTW01000013.1 GCF_002752635.1 Mesotoga sp. Brook.08.105.5.1 | reverse complement strand
TTTCCTTCAGACTTACCCCGGGATAGTTGGTCCTCCTGGTTTTGATGACACTAAGGGTCCTTACGACACGTTCACGGTGGTTCACTTGTATTCGTCTCCTCTGGTACTCACCTGACGGGATCACTGTCCCGCCTTTTCCCGTAACGTTCACTACCATGGCTCTTTACCACAGCAGCTTACGGTGGTTTGAAGCCTCCACCTGCATGGCGGCTTCGAGGGGCCCTCCCTCATCTTCGATTAAGCATGGCTTGAAGTTTCCTTCTTCGCCTTCTTGGCACACTCTGGTCAGATCTCTCATGGAGACCTAGAGTGCCGAACTCTAGGTCTTTCTTCGATACTGTAAGGCTTCAGCAATGTGCCTGGCCTTAACTTCACTTTCTTCGAGATCGGCTATAGTAAGTGCTACTTTAAGAACTCTATCAATGGCCCTTGCAGTTAATTTCATCTTTTCCACGGCTGCCGAAAGAAGTGATCTCGATGCTGAGTCTAGCGGCACGTATTCTTTCAGTAAGGCATGACTGAGCTGACTATTCGAAAATATGCTCATTCCTGCATATCTCGACGACTGTCTCTTCCTTGCCGTAATAACTCTCTTCCGAACTTCGTCAGAGCTTTCTGCCGTTGAGTTTTCCATATACTTATCGAAATCGAGTCTTGGCATGTCAACGAAGATATCTATCCTATCTTCCATTGGACCCGAGATCTTCCTGTTATATCTTTGAATGTCATACCAAGAACATGTGCACTCTCTTGTTTTGTCCCCGTACCATCCGCAAGGACACGGGTTTTGGGCAGCTATGAGCATGAATCTGGCAGGATAAGTGGCTGTCAGTTTTGCTCTTGCAACAGTAATTACTCCATCCTCCAGCGGTTGTCTGAGAGCCTCGATTACATCTCTTCTGAACTCCGGAAACTCGTCCATGAATAAGACACCGTTGTGGGCAAGACTAATTTCACCCGGTCTAGCATCATTTCCACCACCAACGATAGATGTTGTCGACGCAGTATGGTGAGGAGACCTGAATGGTCTCTCTTTTATCAGGCCTCTTTCACCCAGCAGTCCAGCAACGCTGTAAATCATTGTGGTCTCAATAGCTTCATCCATAGTTAGCGGAGGGAGAATAGATGGAATTCTGCGGGCAAGCATTGTTTTTCCACATCCCGGGGACCCTCGAAGGGAAATGTTGTGCCCTCCTGCCGCGGCGACTTCAGAAGCCCTCTTAGCAAACTCCTGTCCCTTTATCTCAGACATGTCCGGCCCATTCATACTTCCCAATTCGGGCTGCGAATAGACGACGGGTTTTTTCTCCACGTGTCCGTTCAAAAAGCCAACCAAATCGTTCAAACTATCCGCCGTGAAAATAGTAAGGTTGTTCACTATTGTAGCTTCCTGTCTGTTTGGGGCAGGAAGCACAACTCTTAGACCATTTGCCCTGCTGGAAAGCGAAAGCAGAATTGGCAAGACGCCTCTTACTCGCCTAAGGCTTCCGTCAAGACCCAGTTCACCAAAGAAAATGTAATCGGAAAGATCGGTTTTGATTTTCGAAGTTGCCTTAAGCAACCCCACCGCTATAGGAAGATCGAGATAAGATCCCTCCTTTTTCACATCGCTCGGAGCTAGGTTGACCGTTATTCGACCGTTGGGTAGCTCTATCCCCGAGTTCTTGACGGCACTCTTAACTCTCTTCTTGCTCTCCTTAATTACGGTGTCTCCAAGACCTACGATATCCATCTCCTGGATTACTGCCCTGCTGTCAATATCCAGCTCAACGAGAACATCCAAAACGTTAAGACCCATGGTTGTAATCGTTCTAACTCTTGAATAGCGCATCTCATAACCTCCTATCATATATGAAATTATATCAATCAAGAGGCGAAGAGGTGATATACTTGAAATGAGGCATGGTCGAGGTGTGCATATGAAGAATACACATCGTATTAGTGTAAGAGCTTTGGTCATAAAAGACGAATCTGTTCTTCTTGTTCGTCATGAGCATCGCGACAGACCTCCCTTCTGGTGTTTCCCCGGCGGACTTGTTGAACCAGGCGAAGATCTTTTTACTGCAATCAAGAGAGAGATAAGGGAAGAGACTTATCTTGAAGTCTTTCCTAAATCGGTTGTTGCACTACAGGAATTCAAAAGAGAAAGCCTTCTGGAGGTGATATTTTCCTGCGATTACGTCTCGGGAAGGACCAACCTGGGATCAGATCCAGATAACTCGGGAGTTCCAACGTTGGTTGAAGTCAAATGGGTGGAAATTGGAGAGATTGAGAAGTACAGAGTACTTCCGATTTGGCTTTCTTCACGTCTCAAGACAGAATGGAATTCTCTGAGTTCAGTACAGTTATATGAGGTAGCGAGCAAACACCAGCTCAGGACAGGGAGTCCTGATTCCAGCGTACTGTAACGGCCTTTGGTATGTGATAACATGAAGTAACGCAATTTGGTAGCATCACGCGAGAGGAGGGTTATCATGGATTACAACATCTACTCTAAAGACGTAACTGTTACAGACTCCATGAAAGACTACATCGACAAGAGGTTCTCAAAAGTGTCGAAAGTTGTCAACGAGGAGAAGCTGATCTCGATGGATCTCAGGCTCTCGAAGGAAAGGGCGTTCTACAAGGTCGAGGCGACCGCCCATCTGCCGGGCGTTATGGTCCGCGTGGAGGAAAAGGGCAGCGACTTCTATACAGTAGTGGATTCGGCATCTGATGCCTTTGAGAGAAGAATAAAGAGATTCAAAGAGAGAACTCGCCACAAGCACAAAAACGGCCTTAAGGAAAACCTCGATTCAATTCCCTCCAGGTTCGAAGAAGATCAATCCACAGTAATTACAAGACGTAAGAGGTTCACTATCAAGCCGATGACTGAGGATGAGGCCGTTCTTCAGATGGAAATGCTTGGCCACACCTTTTTTGTCTACAGGAATATCGATACTGATGAAGTCAATGTTCTCTATACTAGAAAGAACGGATCTATCGGTATTATTGAAATGAACGAATAGCGGACGGCCACCAGAAGGTGGCCCGCTTTCTTAATCTTCACGTGAGATGATTATTATGGTAGAATTCGAAATCTAGTTCTGTCTATAGAAATGAAAGGGTGGTGGCAAGAATACAGAATAACAGAACGCAGACTATTGTCTTCAGTCGAATTGAGGACGAAGTCAGGATCGCTTCTCTGGACGGCGATCAGCTGGAAGAGATTTTTTTCGAAGACATGGACAGCGAAAGTGTAACTGGAAACATCTATCTTGGCAAGGTAGAGAATGTTGTTCCCAGCCTTGAAGCGGCTTTTGTGAATATTGGGATTGGAAGGAACGCATTTCTTAGATTCAAAGATGCTTCCGGACAACAGAAACTGGAGAAGAACAACAAAGTTCTAGTCCAGGTCAGCAAAGATCCCATCGGTTCGAAAGGGCCTCAGATTACCCTTAAGGTTAGCATACCAGGCAGAAGCCTTGTTTATACACCGTTTTCGAAGCATATTGGAATATCGAAGAAGATCGCGGATCAGCAGGAAAGGAATAGGCTCACCGCGGTTGCGAAGTCAGTTCTTGAAAACAAAGAAGGTGTGATCTTCCGTACCGCCGCTTTCGGTGTGGGTGAGGAAACAATAAAGGAAGAGCTTGAAAGTCTGCGTGAAAACTGGAACAAGATAAACGAGACATTTAGAAGAAGCAGAAAACCGAAGATTCTCTATGAGGAACCTTCCTTTGTAGAGTATATTCTCAGAGAGAGACTGACCGAAAATACAAAGGAGATAGTGGTCGATTCAGAGGAACTCTGGCACGATGTGGTCGCCGGCATCAGCAAATTCAAGTCCGGTTTCAAACCGGTCGTGAGGTATGTTGAAGGCGATGCCTTTGCGTCTGAAGAAGTGTACGAGAAAATGAAGATCCTCTATACCAGAATGGTATCCCTACCCGCGGGAGGAAACATATACATAGACAGAACAGAAGCTATGACGGTAATCGATGTGAACTCTGCAAGCAGTATCTCCGGCAACGATGTGTCGGAAACTTCATTGAACACGAACCTAGAGGCCGCTTCAGAGATTGCGAGACAGCTGAGATTGAGAAACATTGGCGGAATAGTCGTTATAGACTTTATTGATATGAAGAACGATGAAGATAGGCAGAAAGTGATATCGAGTCTCACAGCTGAATTTAAGAAGGACAAGGCGAGAACTATGATAATGGGATTCACGAGACTTGGATTGCTGGAAATGACAAGGAAGCGATCGACAGCTGCAATTGGGTCCAAGTTATATTCCTCATGCCCGATTTGCAAGGGAACGGGAAGGATCGAGTCTCCCAGGGCAGTTTATCAGCGGCTGCTTAAGGATCTATCGAGGGGTTTTCAGGACGAATCGTTGACCAGCGCCTCCATTCAGGTTTATCAAAACATGTCTGGAATCCTAACTCCAGAAAACCAGAAGAACCTTGTCAAGACGCTAAAAAGAGAGATTTCGGTGGGCTTCACCTGGCCAATTCCGACCTCTTATGAAATCAAATTCGTGAAGAAGCAAGAAAAGTTGAAGAAACCCAAGACTAAGACAAAAAGGGAGTCGAAATGACTCCCTTTACCTATGTGGTGGATGCGACAGGGATTGAACCTGTGGCCTCTTCCGTGTGAAGGAAGCGCTCTTCCGCTGAGCTACGCATCCGTACAGCAATTCTATCATCGGTAGGGTACAGTGTCAAGGTTTGACGATTAGTTACGTGATGACAGGTAGCGGCAAAGTGAAAACGGTTGACCGTTAACCGAGGGAAAAACCTGTTCTTCGTTCCAGAGCGAGGATCTGTCCTTCGTTTCTAGATCCGCTGTACGCTTAAGAACAAGGACCCGCTGATCGCTTGTTAAAGCTCAGTTGCAAGTTACAAGATACAAGTTGTAAGAAAAAGCAAGAGAAGAAGGACGGATCCTAGCTATTGGACGGCAAACCTGAGGACTGCTTTTCCCAGCGCACAGCGTGTTCCCTCAAGCATTAAGCGGGTTTTCCGGCCGCGAAGCAGAACTGGCCTGCGTCAACGGACCGGCATTCTTCTCCAAATAACTTCACTGCTACTGAACACAGGAGCCTGCTCTCTCAAACGAGACTGCGAAAATGTGCACATTAGCCAGCTGAGGAAAGACTATGCTTTTCAACGGTTTATCAAGAAGATCACTACAACGATAGTACAGCATGCACTTGACTCTCTCTGTATTCCCAGTATTATCGTATCTGCCGGAAAACACGAACGCAATTTCCTCTCCAGTCGATGGCCCTCCGCACCAATCGGAAAACGACAACTGGATCATTTGCTGCGAACCATCTTCGTAGATCAGCAGCGCTTCACCGACGTAGTCACCATGGTTCGCCGAACCGAGGATACAGATACGACTGAATACTTCTGCTGGAAATGTGATCGCCTGGCCCGTGAGTCTTAGGTTGTCGTCGCCTTTGATGTTCATTAAGAATCTAGTCTCACCAACAGAAAGGAATCCTGATTCTAGCTCTCTCTCCAGCTCTGCAGATATGTAAGAAGCTCCAAATAATCCCTGAGGGTTGTCGAAATTCGCCGTTTTTCTCTCATCGGAAGATGCAATTCCGTTGTTGTTGAATAGCTCTTCAAGATTCAAATGAACGAACCCGTCCTGTTCGACAACATCCACCACCAGTGACGGTGGTACTTCAGTAATCTTTCTCTCTCTTTCAAAGATCCTACCGTTTGCAATTGAAATACCTTCTTGTGCTTCCTCGCTTCCACGGAAATTGAGAATAAAGGAAACATCTTCTCCTGGATCGTAAGCAACCACCAAATTCGGCACGAGAATTATCTGATCGAGATCGAAACTACCTTCGGTTATTCTTCCTCCCACCGTGAAGGTAGATTCATTACCTGTACCTTTTACAGTACCGATTTTGAGAATGGCTCTCCGCTCTAGGCTGACTACCTTCTCTGATCTGGAATCCCCAAGCCTCAAGGTAAAGACCACTTCGTTAGCTTTGACTTCATTTAGAGCTGCAAATACTGAATATGATGTCTCGGCAAGTGTTATTGGCATACGAAGACTGAATGCTCCTGAGATGTTTATTACGGCATTGCCCGAAAAGCCGGTACCCTGGATTATCGCTGATTCGGAAAGGCCAGCCCTCATGGATTCTGCTTCAACTACCTCAACCGGCGCAAGTATCTCTACTTCACCAGAAAAGAACCGTTCGTACTGATCGGGAAGCCTACTGATCCTTTCGAGAGAAAGAAGCATGGAAATCGTAGATTCTGCTCCTGCATTTCTATTTACGTGTGAGAATTCAAGTCCGTCAAATCCCTCTCCGTTCCTCCCTATCATTGACTGGTTCAACTTGTTGACACCAAGGAACCAGCTTCCAAGAAGAGCCGTTGTAGAGGCAATCTCATCATCTTCGGTCAGTTCATACAGCATATACCCTGCTGAAATCGCAGCTTCTGCAGCATAGGCTATCTGCGGGAAAAGTTGCAAGTATTGAGACAATGAGTATAGAGGCCCCGCATTCAGCAGAAGCGCCGAGCTTCGCTTGAAAGCCTCTACAGAAGCTTCAAGAAGATTGTCGTCTTCTAGAATCGCACTTGCCAAAGCTATTGCTTCCAGCTGCCTCGAACCCCAACCGTGCCAGTAATACTTCGATTCTGAAGGTGGTGCCTCGTCTACAAGACCGTCAAAAAGCGAGTCGCTATTCAGAACCAGCTTATCTCGAATAGCAGAAGAACACCTTTCAACGAAACTTCCCACGAGTGCATCGTTGCCTATCATGAACAACTCGGCGGCTCCAAGAAGAACAACGGATGAGAGGTCGGTGTAGCCATGAATAAGACCGTCCTGTTCAAAGCTGATTATTCTTCGGAAGCACCTATGTGCAGCTTCGGTCAGTTTAACAGAAAACTCGGGGTCAAAATCTTGAGATATCCGTGCTCCGGTAGTAAGCGCCCATAATGCTCGAGCTGCCCACCAGTTTCCTCCTTTTCTGGAAGTAGGCCCATTTAGGTTTATTCTTCCATCTTCGAATACGAAATTGTAGAAGTCCCCATCGACATCCTGCATTGAAAGTACAAATTCCAGCGCTTCTCTTGCCCGTCCGAAGTACTCAGGGTTTCCTGAAGTCTCAAAGAGTCTCAAATAAAGTATCGCCGCCCTCGCCACATCATCAACACATGTAACTCCTTCGCCGGGAGCATCGGCATGTTTGTAGCTTCCATCGGGAAGTCTGTCAGCATAAATCCAGTAACCAACTCTTGTGACATTCTCAATCGAGAACTCGTCTCTAAGGAATTCCAGATGTCCTAGATTAAGCTGAACCTCCATCCCGATAAGCAAGACTGAAGCAAGAGATAAGAGCAAGACGATTACCTTCTTCATAGACACCTCCAAAATAAAAGGGTGAGAGGCAACCTCTCACCCTAAAGCAAAGATCGATTATTCTCCTATCTTGAGTGACTGAATCTCCGACTTCTTGAGCTCAGCGAACTCGATTGAATCCTGAATTGAGTCGGCGTTGAATATCGAGTAGACTCTCTTGAAACTGACAACATCTCCTGCCGCAAAGCGCTTTACGTAGTCTTCCCAGTTTGAAGAGACATAACCTCTAGTGCTTTCGAAGATGTCAATCTCACCGGGCATCCATTCGAAGTATCCGTCCCTGAATTCCCTGCTCTCATATACCCAAGTAAGACCTCCTATCCATTTCTCGTAGTCGGCTACTACAACAGGTACTTCGGGGTTTATCTCTGCGACACCCAATTTCAATGACAACGAGTAGTTGGCTCTCCAGCTTTCCTGAGAAGCAAATATGTACGTCGCACCCCACCAAAGCGGTCTCATTGAATCTACAGCAGGGAAGACAATATAGGGCTTGTTTCCGAAATACATTATCGCATTTCTCTCAAGCCAGTATTCTAGTGGTGTAATATTAAGCTGATCGGCCCAGAGAAGTCTTCTGAATACAGGAAGCGTATGGACCGTGTCTTCAGCTACGTCAGTCAATACTCTTGTTGCCATTATCTGTAGTTTCATTAGTTCGGCATATGTCGCAAATTCAAAGGTGTTGTGAGAAATTATATCCCCGTTGCTGAAGATTGTGGTGATGATTTTTTGAGTTACACCCAGGAAAGGTTTCGCTTCAAGCGTGCTAACAACAGTGATTCCTACGGGCCCGGCAGGAAGAACCGAGACTTCCTTGACTGCAAAATCTCCCGACGTCTTTTCTTCGTGCCTGCCAAACTCTCCATCGATGTAATAGGTCGATCCAACATAACCCGACATCCTGACAATGCCTATCTCATCGACCACAGTTCCTTCCACATCTCCGAAACCAGTTACCTTAACGAGACCTTTGTTATTGGCAATTGCAGTTATTTCCCCGATTTCAATAACCCACTGCCCATCTTCCTCAGTTACTTTTCCTACCGACTGGTAGGTTGGGGGAAGAATGTCAAAGTTGTCACTAACCGTTATCTCTGCAGGACCTGTGATCAAGAAGGAGAGAATATCCCCGGATGAGAGCCTTCCATTCAGATCGGCATCATCAATTTGATACGGAAGCTCCTTTCCGTCTTGAACAACTCTTAATGAGTCCCAGTTGGCATCGAAGTCAACCCCAACGAGATCAAGAATATCACTCATGGCAATTGTAACGGCAACAGGCTCCCCGGTGAAGGAATTGACAGACACGGGAACCCTTATAGTCTCTGCAACTAAAAAGACCGAAAGCACTATGAAGAAAAGAACCAAGAACCTCTTCATACAAACACCTCCTAGAAGTCGATGTGAAATCGCTTACATATCACTTAAGATTATAGAATCTTGTCACTTCTTTGATCTAGAATGATATGGAATCAAAAATAATGACTTACGAAGATTATCGGCAATCAATTGGTAATATAACCTGATTCCGCACTAAATTTACTTTTTTCGTCTAACTTTAATCAACTTTGATACCTACGATTATTTAAGACATGCAAAACGGCATATTATTGACTTAATAGCTCTAAATACTAACTGAATGGCTTTATTAGTTGCTACTCGAATGTGATTATTGAGCCTCAATCGAGGTATATTACTTTTAGAGATGTAAGCGTTTACATAGCTAGAGGTGATTTACTTGTCAGCAAAACTATCTGATGTCGCACGACTGGCAGAAGTATCAACCGCAACCGTTTCAAGAGTGCTGAATAAGAGCGGCTACGTTTCGAAGAAGGCAAGAGAAAAGGTCTTGTCAGCCATAGAAGAACTCGAGTACAAACCCTCAAAAGTTGCAAGCTACCTTGCAAGCAGAAAGCTTGACTTCAACATCGGCATCGTCGCTGGCAGAAGATTGTTTAAGATTCTTTCCAGCAAATCTGATCAATTTTACACTATCGTTCTTAATGGAATTGAGGAGTTCTTTCTAAACAACAACATGAGAGGAGAATTAGTATCGACAGATGAGTTCTCGAATAGTTTTGACGGATATCTGATGATAGGTGGAGAAATAAGCGAGAAAGATGTGAGAATGGTCAAAGAGGGCGGGAAACCGGTTGTGCTGGTCGATCAGTATCTTGCCGGTGTCAAGGTAGACTGTGTTGTTTCTGATGGTTACGATGGAGCTGTATATGGAATGAGAAAGCTCTTCTCAAAAGGTCTGAAGAAGATAGTGAACATCCATGGTCCCCTGTCTCACTTTGGTTTCAGAGATAGATACGACGGGTATATCTCAGCAATGGAAAGCGCCGGCTACTTGCCTAGAGCATTTGAATACGACGAAGAAAACGACAATATGAGCGCGATTATTGACCTTTTGCTTTCAAGATACGGGCTTCCAGACGCAGTATTCGGGTGTAATGATACGGCCGCAATCAGAGCAATGGAAGAGTTTCAGGCAAGAGGCATAAAAATACCAGAAGAGGCATCGATTATGGGATTTGATGACATTATAAACTCTTCCGGTACCACCCCTTCGTTGACGACATTCAAGATCTTCAAGCGTGAGATGGGGGTTGTAGCATCAAGAAGACTGCAGAGTCTGCTAATTGGCAATGAACCTCATCCTACAAAGATTTCTCTGTTTACCGAATTTGTCCAGAGAGAGAGCACTTTATAGAAAAGGAGGTAAAGATCGTGAAAAAACTAATTCTGTTAACGGTATTCCTGTGCCTTATCTCGGGATTACTTGGCGTTGAGCTTGTCTTCTGGACAGCGCCAAATCCTCTTCAAGAGAGTTTCTGGAAAGAAGTGGTTTCCGAGTGGAATCAGAACAACCCGGATATCCAGATAAAGTGGTCGACGATCCCGGCTGCCGGTAGCTCAGAGGAGGCTATACTCACATCAATCGCATCGGGAAGAATGCCTGACATCTGCACGAACATCTTCTCGGGTTTTGCAGCACAACTTATCGAAGCAGACATACTTGTTCCGCTAAACTCCTTCCCGGATTTCTGGGAGCTAATGGAGAAGAGGAAGATGACTTCAATAGTCGAAAGCTGGAAATTTGGAAACGACTATTACGTGCTCCCAATATACTCGAATCCGATTATGATGTGGTGGAGATCGGACATACTGAAAGAGCTGGGATATGATAGGCCGCCCAGAACATACTCGGAGATCTATGAAATCAGTGAGAAGTATTCCGTCCCTTACGAGAAGTATGGAACATTGGTCGTAATGGGCAGAAACTGGTACGACAGATGGTATGATTTCATAACCTATTACTATGCGGCAAGCGAGGGCTCCCCATATCTGGATGTTGAGAAAGCAAGAGCTCTCTTCAACAACGATACGGGGAAAGAAGTCGTCACATTCATAGATACCATGTTCAGAAACAACTGGACGGCGGTCGACCTCGGAAGCAACCCATTCTACTTCGGAGTAGTTCTTGGTGGTATATTCGGGCCTTGGGAGATCAATCAGGCGAGGAACCTCTTCCCTGATGTCTTTGACCACATTGCAATCGCTCCACCTCCAGTCCCGGACGACTATCCAGAAGACAAACCAATATACACGTTCGCAGATACTAAGGGACTGGTAATGTTTGCAACAACAAAGCATAAGGAAGCCGCATGGAAGTTCATCAAGTGGGTTTACTCAGATATTGAGAAAGATCGGAAATGGATGGAAGTTACCAACCTTCCTCCTGCAAGAGAGGATCTGCTATCTAACCCCATCTTTCAAGAATACATGGATGAGAACCCAAAGTTCGCCGCTTACGCTAGCCATGTTGCCTATGCTGTCCCGCCCGCATTAACCACCAAGACTGTTGAGGTTCAAGATATTCTCACGACATTTCTCATCGAACAAATAATGTATGGAAAATCCACTCCATTCGAAGCTTTGAGCGATGCGGCAACAAGAGTAAGAAGAGAACTCTTCTAAGAGAAGAGGTGATTTTGAGTGAGGAAGAGATTGAAAACCATCGACGCAATAAAGGGCTGGTCTCTGTCAGGAGGATACCTAGTATATACAGCGATTTTCTGGGGGTACCCGTTCGTATGGTTACTGATTCTGGCACTCTCGAAATGGAATTACTTCACACCCAGGAAGTTTATCTGGTTTGACAATTTCATTAAGCTCTTCCAGGATGAGCTATTCTGGAGGGTCTTCCTGAACACCTTCAATTTCATGCTTTACTTCATCCCAATGGTTCTCGGTCTCTCCTTACTCTTTGCTCTTGGCCTGAAGAAGGTGAAGATGTTCAGGACCTTCTTCATACTGGCATTTCTCGTTGCCAACGTCTCCTCCGGAGTCGCCTACTCGATCATATTCCAAAAGCTGTTTGCGATAAACGGTCCCTTAAACAGCATTACTAGGTCTATTTTCGGAATCACAATCCCCTGGTTTAGCAGTCCACAGCTGGCAACGCTATCTATCGCAATGATGGTAACCTGGAAATTCATTGGTTACTACGGTCTCATTCTTTTCTCAGGGCTTCAGGCAATACCGGAGAGTCTATATGAATCTGCTGAACTGGATGGAGCAGGAAAGATGACGAGATTTTTCAGGATCACTCTGCCCCTTATAAATCCGTCGATAGTTATGGTTCTGGTTCTCTCCCTTACTCTAACTTTTGGAATATTCACCGAGCCCTTCCTCATTACGGGAGGAGGTCCGATGAGAACCACATATACATTCCAGATGCTCATCTACACGACAGCATTCCAGAAAATCAATCCGGGATACGCATCGGCGTTGGCAATCATAGTGGCTCTTCTGAGTTACGGATGCGTGTTGCTCACCAGGAAGCTTGTTGAAAGAGAGGTGGAGATGGTATGAAGAAGATACCGATGATTATCCTTTATGTCATTCTCTTTGCCGCCTCCGTCGTATGGATCTACCCATATATATGGATGCTGCTATCGTCTTTCAAGCCAACTAATGAAATTTATGGCGGATTCCTGCCGAGCCAGTTCACCCTTGATAATTATAGATTCATTCTAGAAGCCGCCGACAAGATGGAGAGACCGTTTATTCAAGCTCTTGGCAATTCGATATTCATATCTGTAACCGTTACCTTTGGAGTACTAGTGACCTCGGCTCTCGTTGGCTTCGGACTATCAAGGCTAAGTTTCAAAGGAAGAAATGTGATATTCAATTTCATAATATTTCAGATGATATTCCCGGGATTTCTTTTTATTGTCCCTTTATATGTCCTCATAAGGAATCTCGGTCTAATTGACACCAGAACGGCCCTCATACTCCCTTCCCTCGTTTCCGCTTGGGGTGTCTTCATGTTTACACAGTCCTTCAGAGCCGTTCCAAACGAATACCTTGAAGCAGCTAGAATGGATGGAGCAAACGACCTCTGGATAATCACGAAGGTGTTGATCCCGCTAACTAGCTCGACCGTATCTATCGTTGGACTCTTCACATTCATCGGAATATGGGATAATTTCATGTGGCCTCTAATAGTTGTCAGCGATTATTCAAAGATGCCGCTTTCAGTACTTTTGGCAAGCTTCAATATGCAGTACGGAAGTTACCTGGGACCGGTTCTTGCAGGTTCTGTCCTTCAGACTATGCCCATGGTAGTCATATTTCTGGTGTTCAGAAAGTACTTCCTTCAAGGAATCTCTATGTCATTGAAATAAGGAGTGAGAGTTGTGATCAAACTGAAAAGACATCCGTTAAACCCTCTTATCTCTCCGATCCCGCAACATCACTGGGAATCTAAGTATGTTTTCAACTGTGCCGTTGTCAAACGAAAAAAAGTCTTTCACATGCTATACAGGGCCCAGGGAGAAGATATGGTTTCAAGAATGGGCTACGCCGTTTCACTCGACGGTGTTAGATTCAACAGACTTGAGAAGCCGGTCTTTACTCCCGGAAGTCAATGGGAGCTTTACGGCGTTGAGGACCCCAGGCTAACGGAGCTGGAGGGAAAAGTCTTCATGCAATACACGGCCTATTCTCCTCTTGGTGTACGAATTTCGATGGCTTCAACGACTGATTTTCTCCGCTGGGAGCGTCACGGAGTAATTATCCCGGATGTCGACAACAAAGATGCAGCGCTGTTTCCGGAGAAGGTGAACGGACGCTACATTATGTTCCACAGAATCGAACCGGACATGTATCTGGCGTATTCAGACGATCTCAATACCTGGACACGATTCACTTCTATAGCCGGTCCGAGACCCAGCATGTGGGACAATCTGAAGATTGGGGTAGGTGCTCCACCTATCAAAACTAAATACGGGTGGCTTGTACTGTATCACGGCGTGGAAGACACTCCTAGACCTACTTACAGACTGGGGTTCATGTTACTAGACTCAGAGAACCCTGAGAAGGTCATAAAGAGAAGCAATGAACCGATTCTTGAACCAGAAGAAGAGTGGGAAGTGTTTGGAGGCGTCCCAAATGTCGTTTTTTCCGATGCAATGGTGGAACACGAAGGACACTATTATGTTTATTATGGGGCGGCAGACAACCTTATCGCTCTGGCCACAATCGAGAAAGAGGTTGTGATCAACTGGATAAGGAGTTGATTATGTGAGAAGACTACTGCTTGTGGTATTGCTCTCTCTATGTTCATCGGTATTTTCCATTTCGATAGAGTTTGAATCGCTATATAACATTGAAAGAGCATCTGAGCTTCCTATAGTGATGCCTCAAGGTGTCGGGTGGGAGAGCAAGGCCGTATTCAATCCGGCAGCTATAGTTATTGACTCGACTGTCTATCTTCTCTACAGATCGGAAGACTGGGCCGGCACAGGTAGATGGAATGGCACATCAAGGATTGGCCTGGCGACATCGGCAGATGGCTTCGAGTTCTCAAGGCGGTCAGATCCTCTGATTTTGCCAACGGAATCATACGAGATCCCGGGAGGCTGCGAAGATCCTCGAATAGTGAAGATAGACGATACCTATATACTTACCTACACGGGTTATGATGGAGGGAAGGCGAGACTGTGCATAGCCGTCTCAAAGGACTTCGAAGAGTGGGAGAAATTGGGCCCGGTATTCAAAGACGATACCTGGTCAAAGTCAGGCGCAATCGTCCCTGCCAAGATTGATGGGAAGTACTTCATGTACTTTGGAGATTCCTCTATAAAACTCGCTTATTCCACCGACCTCAGAAATTGGACGGTATTTCCCCGTCCCGTATTGGAACCAAGACAGGGTTACTTCGACAGCAGACTGATAGAGCCGGGACCGACGCCCATTATAACAGAAGAGGGGATTCTTCTCATATACAACAGCGCCGACTTTTCCACGATCTACAGGCCAGGGGCTGCGCTATTTGATATAAGCAATCCCAGAAAACTTATAATGAGGACTGACAGGTTTCTCGCAGAACCTGAACTTATTTGGGAAAAACAAGGGCAGGTCCCAAACGTGATATTTATCGAAGGAGCCGTAGTTCATGAAGAAAAGCTGATTCTGTACTATGGTGCAGCAGACACCTACATTGGAGCGTTCGTTGTTGATCTTAGTAGCTGAGACTGTGAATCTTTGGTAATGAAGGCATCTACAATCTCTTGTTGTCCTTACCGGGGCTCCTTTTCTGGGCCCCTTTCTTCAGCGATTCAATCTCCCTCTTGCTTAGCCTTTTTATGTCACCTGGATTTGGAACAAGAGATATGCCAAGAGTGCCTATAGCAACTCTGACAAGAGTGGAAACCTGTTTGTTGAATACCCTGAGAATCTCCCTAATTTCTCGTTTGTGGCCTTCGTGAATCGTAATCGAATACTTCGACAGATCTTCATCACTTCTGACCAGTCTTATCTTTGCCGGAGCTGTTCTGAATCCATCGGCAAGTGTAACACCAGCCCTCACAGCTTCGATATCCTGATCGGTAAGTCTTCCCTTTATTCCCACGACGTAAGTCTTCTCTATCTCTGAAGAAGGATGAGAAACGAGATTAGCGAGATCACCATCATTCGTCATGATTATTAATCCGCAGCTGTCTTGGTCCAGTCTGCCTACGTGAAATACTCTCTCCTTAATCCTTTCACTTATCAGATCAGCCAACGTCTTTCTTCCACGATCATCGCTCATGGCGCTGAGATAACCAAGAGGTTTGTTAACCAAATATACGACTTTTTCTTCTATGGAAAAGCTTAGCTTACTTCCGTCAAGAAGAATTTCTGAAGACCCCGGAATTACATCAAGTCTCGGGTATGTCTCGATCCTGCCGTTCACCTTCACTCTCCCGTCCAGGATCGCTTGAGTCGACTTCCTTCTCGACATTCCCGTTATCTGTGAGATCATCTCGTGAAGCCTCAAAACTATCTTCCCCCCCGCCAATAGCCAACCCCTGAACAATCTCCGCGAGATCGTCAACCTGGAACAATTCGTAGAAGCGCGAACTGACTTTGTAGAGGTAAGGTCTGCCCGGCAGCTTCGATTTCCTCTTGCCCACAAGTCCCATCTTAGACAGCTCTAAAAGCTGGGCTTGAGAAGACCTTCCTCTTATTAGTTCAACATCATTTCTTGTTAGCGGTCCCTTCACAGCCACAGTCGCCAAAACTTCCATCTGAGTGTCGGTAATGCTCACCAGAGGTCTCACCGATATTTGACTTACATATGACTGAATCGATGCTTTGGTATAGAATCTGAGCCTGCCGTTAACGGACTTAATCATTACACCATGATCATGTCCTTGGTATTCTCCCTCTAGCTCTTCAAGCAGTAACATAACCTGATTCAGCTTCATACCGATAATCGACGCGATTCTTGACGGCTCAATGCCGCTTCTTGCAGAGAAGATCAGCGCTTCGATAATTGCCTTCTTTGTCAATTCCTCGTTCACTAAACCCTCCTTCTGAGAACGAGAGGCTCTACACTTTCAAGATAGTACCTGTTGAGCTTCAGGAGTTCAAGCACTGCAAGAAAGGAGACAATTACTTCCGATCTGCTTTCGAGATCCATAAGGAACTTGTACAGCTCAATTGTCTCATAGAGCTGTTCTATCTGAAGCATTCGGTCTTCAACGTTTATGCTCTCGGAAACGATTGTATATACTCTTTCTCTTAATACCGTCTCCTTTAGAATGGCTTTGAAAGCTTCCGTAAGTTCGTCCGGAAGATCCTCTTTCCTCTTCTGATCAACTACCGGTTTGGCTGTTGCCCTTTCATAGCTGTAAGCATCGTAGAGCTTTACCCGGAATTCTTTTGACAGGTCCTTTAAGGCCTTATACTCCTCTACGCTTTTGTAGAGTTCTTTCTGCTGATTTTCAAACACTTCGGCTTCATTATTGCTCATTCTGGGGAGCAGAGCCTTGGACTTCATCTCCATGAGAGTTGAAGCCATCACCAGGAAATCGGAAGTCACTACCATATCCAGAGATTTCATCTTGTTGACGTGTGCAATGAACTCGTCTGCTATGACTGTGATGGGGATCGAACGAATGTCTACCCGGTGTTTCCTGACTAAATACACGAGCAAGTCAAGCGGTCCTTCGAATTCAGGGAAACTGAAGACCAGTTCAAGCTGTTCCACCTTCACCACCCCAGCTTAGTTGCTTCAAGAACCCTCTTCATTGTCTCCTTAGCCACTTCTGCAGCTCTTCGATTTCCATCTTCGATTATCTCGGAAAGCTCCTCACAGTTTTCTTTCAGATAGGACAGCCTCTCCCAAACAGGGGAGAGTCTTTCAACCAGGTTCTGCTGAAGGAGTCTCTTACACTCCAAACAGCCGATTCCTGCAGTCTTGCATCCTTGAACGACCCAAGACTTCTCTTCATCGGAGGAAGTGAAAGCCTTATGATAATCCCATACAGGACATTTTTCCGGATCTCCCGGATCGGTTCTTCTCTTTCTCGCCGGATCCGTCATCATCGGAGCAATCATCTTCCAGAGCTCTTTCTCATCCGTATCGATCAGAATGTAGTTCCCGTAGCTCTTGGACATCTTTCTGCCATCAGTTCCCGGAAGCTTGGGCACTTTAGCAAGAATCGGTTCCGGCTCTGGGAACACTTCGCCAAACTGATTGTTGAACCTTCTTGCAATTTCCCTTGTAAGCTCAACATGATAAACCTGATCCTCACCAACCGGAACTCCTGTCGCCAGATACATGAGAATATCCGCTGCCTGAAGAACAGGGTATAGCAAAAACCCTCCACTTGAAAGGTCCTTGTTTGTGATCTGCTCCTTCTGATCCTTGAAAGTCGGCACCCTTTCCAATCTCGAAACAGACACGAGCATAGAGAAATACAGGAACAGCTCCGCGTGCTCCTTAATTGCAGACTGAACAAAGAGAACTGATTTCTCGGGATCTAGACCAACTGAGACGTATGTTCGGACGATGTCAAGACTCCAGTCATAGAAGTTAGAACTTTCATCAATATGGGAAGTGAGGCCATGCCAGTTAGCCACGAAGTAAAAGCATTCATTTCCCTGGTCCTGCAGCTCTTTCCATTTCTCAAGAGTTACGAAATGCCCTAGATGAAGTCTGCCGGTCGAGCGCATGCCACTGAGAACTCGCACTGAAATCCCTCCAAACCGAAAAGCCCGATATACAACTAATATCGATCGTCAACTGCGATCGCAAAGGTATCTACAATGTATTTTAGCACAGAATGATGTTATCATATTCTCAGGACCAATCTAATAATAATCGGGAGGTTACATATGAAATTCAATACCCTTCTCATCATACTCGTTGTTGTTATGGTTGGGATGACTGCAGTCAACATGTTTATGGCATTTAACAACAGACTTGATATTGACACTCTGTCATCCACCAGCAACTATTCATATGACTACGAAGGTCGAGCCACCTTGGATATTGAAACCGAGATCATCTTCAATAAACCAAATCAGATGACACAGTTTCTCGAGCAGTACGATAAACCTCAGCAAGAACAGTTCGCAGACTTCCAGGAGTCAATGACCCAGTTTGCAGAGAGCTTCAACCGGGCTATGTATGTAGAGGACTTTCAGTCGACCGCAACAGTTCTCGGTTCTAACAGAGTAAGAGTAATTGAGCATGCCGTTATTTCGGGCTTTGCTGCCGTTGAAGAAGGAGTAGTAAACACTGATATGGGAGATATGGAGTTCGATCTTACAGGGGAAGCCTATTCACTTACTATTTCAATTCCGCCAGGCGCAACGATTATCGAAGTCAATCCCACACCTACAGTTGTAGCAGACGGAAATGTATATATATGGGCAGACACTGGCAAGACGAAGTTTCCAAAGATTCAGTTTGCAAGAGGTGAGTGAAGTCAGTCAAGAAGCCAAGTCGTTCCTTTCTCTTCTAAAAGAATCTACCAATACCACAGTACTAACCGGTGCCGGCGTTTCTGTTGCCAGTGGTATTCCGGATTTTAGAAGTCCCGGGGGCCTATACAGCAAAGTCTCTCCAGAGATTTTCGAACTCAGTTCCTTTATGAAAGACCCTGCTGGTTACTACAAAGTAGCAAGAGAGAGAATACACACCATGGCTGACACAGTACCAAATGCCACCCACATACTTCTAGCGAGATTGCAAGAGATGGGATTGATTCAAACAATCATCACCCAGAATATCGACGGTCTCCTGCAAAAAGCTGGAGCAAGAGATGTCGTCGAGTTGCACGGAACAGTCTCCCTGTTTGATTGTCTTCAATGCAGCAGGAAGTTTGATAGGTCGGAGATGGAGCTCATTCTGGAAAGCGTTGATGTTCCGAAATGCAGCTGTGGAGGCCTGATAAAGCCAAGAATCGTCTTCTTCGGCGAGATGCTTCCCGAGAAGGCTATCAGAAGCTCTGAAGATGCTGCGCTTGCTGCAGACCTGTTTCTCGCATTAGGTTCTTCGCTCATGGTTTATCCCGCGGCTCAGTTTCCGGTAATTGCAAAATCGTCTGGCGCCAGAGTGGCAATCGTGAATAGAGATGAGACTGGTCTCGATTATCTGGCCGACCATATTTTTAGGGTCGAACTTGAAGGGTTTTCTAAAGAAGTCATCAGCCTATTGGAAGCAGAATCATGAATCGGTAGTTCCCTGATAAGTCCTTTCTGAACTCGCAAGAGTAACCTTCGATCTCCGAAAAGAGTTTGCGAAGACCGTCCGTCTCGTACTGAGAAATTTCCAGATATACCCTCTTTCCACGCGGGAGGCTCCTGAAAAACTCCCTGTAGAAGTCAAGTCCATCCCTACCGCCGTCAAGGGCAGTTAACGGTTCGTAGTTTTTTATGCTGACATCGAGCAAATCGATATCTGTTGTTCTTATATAAGGCGGGTTGGAAACCAAAACCTCGACAGAGTTCAGGTATTCTCCGAGTCCGTTGAGATTGTCTCCGTCAATGAATTTCACGTTAGATATCCCGTTATTTCTGGCATTCTGCTCCGCAAGAGCGATTGCCTCCGTTGAGATGTCGGTCGCGAATACAGTAGCTGAGGGAAGACTTCGCGCAAGAGCGCAGGCTATCGCTCCACTTCCCGTTCCGATATCGGCAAAGACTTCAGAGTCTTTTTCTTCCTCAATAACGATCTCAACCAACTCTTCAGTTTCGCTGCGGGGAATGAGCACACAAGGGGAAAGCTCTAGTCTAATTCCCAAAAAATCTTTGTAGCCAAGTACGTAGTCTATTGGCTCCCCTTTGGCAACTCTTTTCACTGCCGAAAAAAACTCAACGGTCAGAGAAGATTCGATTTCTCTTTGAGTATCAAGAAGCAGATCGACTTCAGTCAGCGATAGGATTTCCTTCGAAAGTAAGAACACAATAAAGCGGGAATTGTCGATTCCCGCTTCACTGAGCCTCTTTATTGATATCTCAATTAGCTCCCTTGATTTCACATTCCAAGAATCTTTCTGACGTCATCACTTGCCATCTCAGGCGTCCATGGTGGGTCAAAGGTAAGCTCAATCTTAACGTCCCCAATTCCCTCGATCTCGCTGACCTTTCTTCTTGCGTCTTCCGTCATCAGTCCGGCAAGGGGACACATCGGCGTCGTCAACGTCATCTTGATTCTCACATCTTTCCCATCCTGAATATTCACGCCGTAAACTAGTCCCAGAGAAACTATATCGAAGCCAATTTCGAGATCATAGACTTCTTCAAGAGCTTTCATTACATCTTCCTTTATGACACTCAATTCATTCTCCTCCATCTGCTTCATAGTATCTTTCTACTATGGCACTTTCTTTGAAAGGCTTAAATTCTTGTTCTTTCCAGACTCTCCATAACAAGTCCTTTTTCTCTTCGATCAGGTTCTTCTCGATCTCTTCCCTCACATCTTCAACACCCTGCGAACCTGCAGGAGAGTATGACTGAAGATAGATAACCGCGTATCTGTTGTCAAGAGTTACAACAGAAGAAAGCAATTCGCCGTCCGTTGGCTTGAAGAGGGACTTAACCAGTTCCGGATTGAGACTTTCAATTTCCTGCCTCGTGAAGCTTCTGGTAACAACTTCGGGAAAAGTGTCGAGAACGGAAGCTGGATTTGCATCTCTCGACGCGGCCTTCCATACAGAATAGGCTTCGGAGAATGAATCGAACAGGAGTACCTTCATGTTCGCTCTTTCTTCCTCCACAGCATACTTGGACGAATTGGCCATGTAATACTGCTCAATCTCCTCTTCTGTAACCGTAGCATTCATGGTGACTGCTTCATATAGAGCATTAAGAACCTCTCTGTATGCAAGATCCCGGACAACTTTCGCCTCATAGGAACTCAATCCGTCGATGTATCCCCTAAGTATGTAGAAGAGATCTGCATCGGACTTCTCGACCTCCAATTCTGCCAGCGTATCCATAATAGACTTATTCACAACGCTCTTCAATGCTTCTGAGTTGGCCTCTATCCCAGCTTCTCTCGCGTACTGAATAAGAAGAGTCTCTTCAATCAACGCCTCCAGAGAATTCCTTTCATATTCTTCAAGCAACTTCTGACCGGCTTCCGTATTCAGAAGCATCTCAGAAAACAGAGGATCTACTTCTTCGATTCTTTTTGATATTTCAGTGTAGTTAGGCAGAACTTTAGAAAGAAAAGCGTCCATGGTGATAATCTCGCCATTTACCCTGGCGGCTATCCCACTCCCGGATAAATCCTCCGTTTGCGCGAATGTTGCTACAGTGAGTAACATAATAATCAGGGCAGCGATCAGCAGCTTCTTCAATTTGTACCCTCCTTCGCTTTTTCCCACAGGTGATTAAGCTCATCTATGGTCATGCTTTCAATATCCAGACCGTATCTCTCAATATGACTCTCCATCTCGTGAAAACGGTTCACGAATTTCTCTGTCGATCTTCTCAAAGCTGATTCAGGATCAACCTCGAGAAATCTCGATAAATTAGCAATTGTAAAGAGAAGGTCACCGATTTCCTCTTCAATCTTCTTCTTATCTCTTTCCTTTATAGCACAGTCCAGCTCTTCAATCTCTTCATTCAGTTTGTCGCGCGGACCATTCATATCTTCCCAATCAAATCCAACAACCGATGCATTTTCCTGAACCCTGCGGGCCAAACTAAGTGCTGGCAGCGCTTTGTTGACCT
The DNA here is from genome assembly GCF_002752635.1 of Mesotoga sp. Brook.08.105.5.1. Taxonomy (NCBI): domain Bacteria; kingdom Thermotogati; phylum Thermotogota; class Thermotogae; order Kosmotogales; family Kosmotogaceae; genus Mesotoga; species Mesotoga sp. Brook.08.105.5.1. The sequence continues at coordinate 74,633 of NZ_AYTW01000013.1, read as the reverse complement.
TGCCTATTGAAGAAGCGGGAGACTCATTTCCTCCCTTTTCCTTCGCTTTGATCTCTTCCCATTGGCGATAGGAGTAGCCTTTCGAATCGGAAAAGACGTGGGGATGCCTTCTGATAAGCTTTTCAGTCAACATACTGACAATATCCGTTATAGAAAACGCCCCTCTTTCGGCAGCAATCTGAGCGTGGAAGACTATCTGAAGGAGAACGTCGCCAAGCTCTTCTACCAACTCATTGTCATTCCCTTCGTCTATAGCATCGAGAACCTCATAAGCCTCTTCTATCAGGTACGGTTTCAAGGACCTATGAGTCTGTTCTATATCCCATTCACAGCCTCCGGGAGATCTCAACTTCTTCATTGTTTCGATTAGTCTTACCCATTCGCTTTCCTCAAACTCGTCTCTCAATTCTTTGCCTCCATCTCAACCATGCCCGCTCTAAAAAGCCTTGCTCTGCCAACTCCCTCTTCATTTGACCAATGCGTTGCCAATTCCTTTGTGATCAGCTCTCTTATCGGCCTGAATGTCAATCTGTGCCACGTTGTTGGTCCGTATTTTCTCAGAGCCTGCAGATGTTTTTCTGTGCCATAACCCTTATGACTTCGATAGCCATATTCAGGATACAGAATGTCCAAAGAATCCATAATTCTATCTCTGAATACCTTTGCTACAATCGAGGCACTGGCTATCGATGCGCTCCTTCTATCTCCTCCGACTATGCACTCTCCCTTAACATCTAGATTAAGCGACTTTCCATCAACCAGAACGTAATTGGGCCTTTCGGATAAATTGTTCAGAGCCCTATTCATTGCAAGCCTTGTTGCAGCAAGAATGTTCAGCAAGTCAATCTCCTCAGGCGACGAGACCCCAATACCAACTATAGAAGCCTCCATCACTCTATCGTATAGATACTCTCTTTCTTTTCTGCATAGAGCCTTGGAATCATAGACACCGTCCACAGGTTCGAGCGTAATGACTGCGGCGGCTACAACCGGACCTGACAGAGGACCTCTTCCCGCTTCGTCAACTCCGGCAACTGTTATGTAATCCTCTCTATATGAGACATCGAACCTTGTCAAATCGGCGAGCTCTCTTTCAGCTGATTTCATACTGAGATTATACATCACCATTCGGCGGCCTTCAGTCACCGTTATTATGCAAGTATAACCGTGAATGAACGCCACCAACGCTAGAATCAGTCATAACCCTGGTTAAGATGATGATATAATCTCTTGAGTAGTAACGGTTTCTTTCAACCAATACAAAGGGTTTGGAGGTGTAGTGATGTCCGGAAATGAAATCGAAAAGGAAGATGCAGCAGTTCTGGAGAAAAACCTGAGAACGATTTCTACGAGGATTAGAAGGGAAGGAAGAAAGGTTCTGAGGGACTTCCCGATCACTCCGGCCCAGTTCGATGTCCTGCAGGTCCTTTTCTTCAATGGAGAAAAGAGGATGAGTGACATCAGTCGCTGGCTTGGAATAACCAAGAGCACAACAACAGGTCTTGTGAAAAGGCTTATTGATGCTGATTTGGTAGAACGAAGACGTTCCGACAAAGATAGGAGATCATTCATAATCGACATTTCCGATTCTGGAAGAACACTTATAGAGAACGTTATCGATAGAAGAGTAGAGTACCTGAAATCGGTAATGACTGAAATAAAGTCCGATCAGGTAAAGGCTCTCGAGGTAATCGTCAAGAATCTTATAGAGATAATGGACTCTAAGAAAGCAAACGAATAATCGTCTGGAGGTATTCATGAAGAGAAAGAGTATTATTATAACTGGACTAATTCTCGTTTCCCTTGCAGCAACAATCTTTGCAAGCACCGTGAGAATTAAAGGGGATACTGTTCTGGGGTCGCTCCGAAAAGATGTCTTTACTTTTATAGGTAACGTGTCGATAAATAAGGATGGAGACATTTACGTAGAGACTCCTCTTGCAACGGCCACGAAAGGCACAACTGACTGGGAAAGCTTTGTGACTGAAGGGGAGACATTCGTCAAGTTTCAGACCGGTGAGGCAACCGCCTCTTCCCTTGATTACAACCTTGATAAGTCAACCGGCATACTTGTCGGAAATGTTGAAGCGATGATCTACTCAAAGGAAGAAGATGGAAAAAACATAAACATTTATCGGACAGAGATTCTCAACTTCGATCAAAAGAGCGAATATTACGAGGGTTTCGCGAAGGAGACCGAAGAGGCAACTCCCGAACTTATCTTCATCGATTACAAGGGCGACCTCAACGTTGATACCCTTTACTTCGAATACTTTGGAGATACGGGACTCCTGAACCTTAAAGGAAGCGTTTTCGTAGATGACTTCAAGAATAGTAGGAAGATCTGGGCCAGTGAACTGATTTACGATACAAATGACGATTCATTCGAAGGAAAGAGTGTGGAGATAGAGCTTGTTTTCTAGCAGGAGGAAGAGACAATGATTGATGTAAGGTTGATTCGAGAGAATCCGGAGATTGTTAGAAAGGGCCTTGAACAGAGGTGTATGAGCTCCGAACTACTGGACGAAATTGTGAATCTTGAGTCAAGGAGACGAGAGGCTCTTCAAATTGTGGAGCAAAAGAAGGCCGAAAGAAACAGTATATCCTCAGAAATTGCCCGCGCCAAGGCCAGTAAAGACCAGAGTCTTGCTGCTTCTCTGATGGAAAGGGCAAAGGAGATTTCGTCTGAAGTCAAGGACCTGGACAACCGAACTTCTCAAATTGACGAAGAGCTTAGAGAGAAACTCCTGTATCTTCCGAACATCCCCTCAAGCACGACCCCTGTAGGAAAGGGCGAGGAAGACAATGTAGTTCTCAGATTCTGGGGTGAACCGAGAAAAGTTGATTTCGAAATCAAAGCTCACTGGGATTATGGTCCGGACACAGGACTGATTGACTTCGAAAGGGCTGCCAAGATTTCTGGAGCGAGATTCACTATTCTTAGGGGAGATCTCGCAAGGCTTGAGAGGTCAATTGCGAATTTCATGCTAGACCTCCACCACTCGAAGGGATACGAAGAAGTTGCCCTTCCTTTCATGGTGAAGAGGGAGACAATGCAGGCAACAGGTCAGCTTCCCAAGTTCGAAGACGAGGCTTACAGGATAGATCCCGATGATATGTTCATGATACCGACGGCCGAAGTGCCGCTGGTGGCACAACACATGGATGAAATAATAGATAGCGATCTTCCAAAGAAGTACACTGCCTACAGCGCCTGCTTCAGAAGAGAAGCCGGATCTTATGGAAAGGACGTAAGAGGAATGATAAGGGTCCATCAGTTTGACAAGGTGGAGCTCGTCTGGTTCACTCATCCCGACAAGTCCTATGATGCGCTGGAGAGTCTCACTGCCGATGCCGAGGACGTTTTGAAGAAGCTTGAACTCCCTTACAGAGTTGTATCTCTCTGCACCGGAGATATCGGATTTGCATCAGCCAAGACATACGATCTTGAAGTTTGGTTGCCTTCATACAATACATATAGAGAGATCTCTTCCTGTTCAAATGTTGAAGACTTCCAGCCGAGAAGGGCAAACATCAGATTCAGAGACGACGATAACAAACTGAGGTTCGTGCATTGCCTGAACGGTTCGGGACTTGCAGTTGGAAGAACTCTGGTTGCAATAGTGGAGAACTACCAGAGAGAGGACGGAAAAATCGTTGTTCCCAAAGTGCTCGTGCCGTATATGGGACAGGAGGTTATCGGTTAATTGCCGAATGCTTACTTTGTATTGGCAGAAGGTGACACGGTCACTCTTGACAGCGATGAAACGAAGCACCTTAAGGTGATGAGGGCTAATCCGGGAGACAAACTGATAGGTATCGACGGAAGGGGAACTATCTACAGATTCGTTCTTAAAGAGCTGGGAAAGTCGAGTAGTTCTGGAAAGATAGTCGAACGAGAATACATAGAACGAGATAAAAAAAGAGTAACTGTAGCCGTGGCATCAACGAAGTGGCCACGGCTTCGCATTCTTATTGAGAAAGCTACTGAACTCGGAGTCGATAGAATAGAAGTCTTCAACAGTGTGAGGTCAGTCTCGAGACTGGACGAAAGCAAGACCGCAAAGCTCCTGACCGTAGCCAAAGAGGCCGCAAAACAGAGTGTGAACCCTCGTGTTCCAGAAGTATCTGTTCTGAAGAGTTTCGCCTTGGAAGGATCGCGTAATCTGCTTCTTGACTTTGGAGGAAGAGCAATTAGGGAGATGCAAAGAGATCTTGCTGAGGAACGTAATCTAAGAGTGATTGTTGGACCTGAAGGAGGTTTTACTCAGAAGGAGATTGCGCAGTTGACCGATCGTTGCACTTCTATCTCTCTCGGTAGTAGAACGCTTAGAGTGGAGACAGGTGTTATTGTCATTCTAAGTATTATCAATTACTTTCTTGGCAGAATATAGGAGGAAGATGATGATCTTTTCACTGACATTGAATGCAGCGCTGGATAGATTTCTCTACACAGAAAGACTTACAGAAGACGATACCGTAAGGGTAGAGAGAGTGAAGGATTACCCCGCCGGAAAGGGAGTAGATGTGTCTCGAGTAGTAAACGAACTGGGTGGTCACTCTGTATCAATTGCCTTTCTTGGTGGACACACCGGAAAGATAGTAGAGGAAATGCTGGATGAAGAAGGTGTTGTTTATGCAACGGTAAGAAGTGATAAGGAGACGAGAACGAACATACTCATTGAAACGAAAAAAGGACAATACAGGTTGAGTCTTCCGGGACCTGTTATCTCCAACAGAGAAGTAGACAAGCTGTTCAAGACGGTCGATATTCTGCTTAGAAAGGATGACTATCTGCTATTATGCGGAAGTGTTCCAGAAGGAGTCAGCAACGATATTTACAGGCAGCTGTGTTCAAGAATGAGGGGTATTGGTGTCAACGTCTATATTGATTCCGATAAAGAACCTTTTTCTGAAGGAGTTAAGGCCGGTCCCAAAGGAATAAAGCCGAATACACACGAACTTCAGAGGTTGCTGAAACGAGACTTGAAAGGAGAGTCCGACCTCAGAAGGGCAGTTCAGGAAGTTTCTGAAAAGTACTCGATCGAGGAAGTTCTTCTTACTATGGGTGGAAAGGGAGCTCTTGCACTTCTGAGCGGCAGCCTCTATAGAATAAACGTTCCTGAAGTTCCTGTAAAGAGCGCAGTTGGCGCCGGCGACTCATTCCTTGCCGCCTACTGCATGTCCAGAGAGCTGGGAGAAACAGCAGAGGTTGCGTTGAAAATGGCTGGAGCTGCTAGTTCTGCGGCTGTTATGACTCCGGGTACTGAACTCTGCAAGTACAACGATGTTATTGAACTCCTTCCAAGAATCGAAGTAAAAAGGCTATGATGACTTTCAGCGCGTACCATCAACGTTTCTGCCTGCTTCTTGAAGGTTCCGTGTCTCCTTCATAATGAGAAGGGCGATCGATGTGATAAAGAAGATTTCTCGGTTTTCCTCAAAAGAAAGGGCAAGAAACCAAGTGTTATTGATGGTCTAGTAGAATCTTCTTTGAAAGGTTCCTCCTTGATTCGAAAAGCAAAACAATCGAAGAGACAGAAACAGAAGATATTCTGTATTCCAGCAGAGTCTTTGCGGAAGAGAGAAGCTTTCCGAAGAAACTTCTGAGGAGTATAGCGCTCTATTTCTGTTTTCTCTTGCAACCTTCACTCGTTGCACGTGCTTCCGAGCTTCGTGAGAAAGAAGTATCTTCGGACCGAAAAGGACTTGATAGTTTCCTGGGGCACGACAGACAGGTTATTGACAAACTCGCACAGGCAGGGATCATCCGAACTGACCAGATGATCGAAGCTGCATTTACTCCAGAACTTGGGGAAAGCCTATCTCAACGGACAGGCATCGAAATTCACAAGATAATAGAAAACTTGAAACTTTCAGATCTCTCGCGGTTGAAAGAGATGAAAGGCGTACGGGCAAGACTGTACTATGAGGCAGGTGTGGATACACTTGACAATCTTTCTTCTTGGGAATCGGAACAACTGAGGCTAATGCTGATTTATTTCGTTGAGAAGACTGGCTTTGAAGGAACTCCGCCTCTACCGAAGGAAGTTAGCAGCACTATCGAAGCTGCCAGAGCAATTGGAAGACTCGTCTTATACTGATTTTCCATTTCTTCATTGAACCATTTGACTCCACCAAGTTGATAACCAAGTCTCCAGGTTTCTATTTGGATCATGATAATTCCTATCAAAAAGCCACTCTCTTCGCTAATGTATAATCTTGCATACACGGAGGAGGTGAAGGGATGGTTAAGGATACCGTATTGAAGGAAGATTACGTCGATTGCGTCAATTCTGTTATAGATTACATTGAAGAGAGTCTGTCAGCTCAAGTTACTATCAGCGATCTCTGTGCAAAGACATTCTACTCGCCTGTTCATCTTCAGCGAATCTTCCTCCATACAGTTGGCGAAACCATCGGACAGTATCTCAAGGGTAGAAGGCTTAGCGAAGCGGCTGATAGGCTAGCAACAACTTCAATGCCAATACTCGAAATTGCTCTTCAGTTCGGATATGATTCCCAAGAATCCTTCACCAGAGCATTCAGAAGCAAGTATTTTATTACCCCGGGAAAGTATCGAAGACTCTAACTTCACTTCGCCGTTATCCAGAAGAAGAGACTTCACAGGAGAGACATTTTGAGTCTTGAGGGAGGGATAAGAATGGAACCGAAAATCGTTCACAAAGAAGCATTCAAGGTAGTAGGCCTCAAGTATTGGGGAAACGATCCGGCGAATAATTGTCCGAAGCTCTGGCGTGATTTCATGGAGAGATACTCAGAGATCGAGAATGTTATACCTTCACAGGAGCACTACGGAATAATGTGCACCAGGGAAGAGGATTTCGTTGACGGTAAGTTCGACTACATTGCTTCCGCAGAAGTTTCAAGCCTGGACAAGATACCGGTGGGAATGGTGGGGGCCGAGATACCCGAGGCAACTTACGCTGCCTTTACCCACAAGGGAAAGCTCGACTCACTACAGGATACTTAACGAGTACATATACGGCAAGTGTTTCAGAACTCCGAGTATGAACCTGTCGGACTGAATGAGTTTGAGCTATATGATGGGAGATTCACGGGAGAAGAAGACTCGGAGTTCGATATCTATATACCTTTCAAGAAGAAACAATAAACAAGAAAGAGGGGGACTGGAATACCAGTCCCCCTCTTCCTTAGACGTCAGATATTATGCTTCTTGAGGAATTCCTCGATTATGTCCTCCAAATCGGGCTTCCCAATTTCCTGAAGCTCGTAGCCTATCCTAACTGCCGGTTTCTTTATGTCGATGACTCTTCTCAAGTCTATCGGGGTTCCAATTATGACGAGATCAACGTCTGCCTTGTTAATGGTCTCCTCTAGCTCCTTCATCTGCTTTTCGCCATATCCCATGGCCGGAAGGATTTGATCCAAGTGATTGTACTTCTCGTAAGTCGCAACGAGTGATCCAACTGCATACGGTCTTGGATCGACTATCTCTCCAGCACCGAATTTCTTGGCCGCTACCCAGCCGGCCCCATATCTCATTCCACCATGGGTTAGAGTCGGTCCGTCCTCAACAACCAGTACTCTCTTGCCCTTTATTTCAGATGCCTTGCCCCCCTCTACGGTGATCGGAGAAGCACCATCGACAACGATTGCATCGGGGTTGTGTTTCGCAATATTCTGTCGGACGGTATCGATGTCCTCCGGAGAAGCGGTTTCTTCCTTGTTGATAACGATTACATCGGCCATCATCAGATTTGTAAAGCCGGGGTAATATGTAGTCTCGTGACCGGCTCTGTGAGGGTCGACTACAGTGATAAATAGATCTGTCTTGTAGAAGGAAAAGTCGTTGTTTCCGCCATCCCAGATAATTACGTCTACATCTTCTTTTTCTGCTTCTCTGAGGATCGCCTCGTAGTCAACGCCTGCGTAGATAACTGCTTTACGGTCTATGTGAGGCTCATATTCTTCTCTTTCTTCTATCGTGCATTCGTGTTTGTCGAGATCCGAATAATCGGCGAATCTTTGAACCTTCTGCTTCACAAGGTCTCCATATGGCATGGGATGTCTTATCGATACAACTTTCTTTCCCTTTGCCCTCAGAATGTCTAGGACCCTTCTCGTTGTCTGGCTCTTGCCACAACCTGTTCTAACTGCGCAGATAGAGATTACCGGTTTCGAGGATTTGACCATCGTCTTGCTCGGACCAAGAAGTACGAAGTCTGCTCCGTGAGCATTGGCTATTGCCGCCCTCTCCATAACATATTGATTCGGAAGGTCGCTGTATGCAAGCACTACCTGATCGATCTTGTGCTCGTCAATCAACTTTCCATAGTCATCTTCTGGCAATATCGGGATGCCGTTAGCATAGAGCCTGCCTGCGAGTTCCGCAGGATACTTCTTTCCATCGATACCGGGAATCTGCGTTGCCGTGAAGGCTACAACTTCGAATTCGTCATTATCCCGATAATAAGTATTGAAGTTGTGAAAATCGCGTCCTGCGGCGCCGAGAATCAAAACCCTTTTCTTTTCCAATTTCTACACCTCCGTTTTTATTTAAACTATCCATCAAAATTCTACATTCAAAAGAGTCAATGTACAAAAAAACTCAATTCTCCCACAAACCGATAGAGCTTAATAAATCGCTCCAACTGATCTTATACGCAAGTATGCGTAAGTATGCGCCAGTTTATCCGCCGTTGGCAGCATTGATTATGAGAACTCTTGACTTGGCCGGAATCAACTCTCCCTGCCTTACCAGACGGCCATTCACCATAACCAGAACTGAGACTCTCCCGAGTCGAGTCTCCTCTAAAAGTTCTCCATATGTCAAATCTCTGTCGAAATCCCACTTCCTGTCTCCGTATACCACTTCCAAGAAAGTCACCTCTTCGCTTTAGAACAGATCGGGCAGTCTTCCCTGCGCTCAACCGATATTTCCTCGAATCGGTTTCTCTTCAGATCGAAAGAGAAGACTTCACCTTCATAAGGTCTTTTGTTGAGGTAGCTTATCACGATTGCTGCTTCAAGCAATCCGCCGAAGTAGCTGGCAAACGGCAGTATTCCTTTGGGAGCAGCGGTATCCTTTCTATTGTCGCCCATGAAACACCTGTAGCATGGCGATTCTCTATCCCTAAACATAGCATAGCCGCTGAAGCCTTCGACTCCAGAATCGACGAAAGGGACTCCATTTCGATAGCACGAGTCGTTTATCAGATACCTGGCATCATAGTTGTCAACACAGCTGACAACAATATCCGGTCTTTCAGATCTAATTAGCTCCGGATCAAACTGCTTCCGATAAACTTTTGCGCTTACTCCACTGTAATACTGTGAAATCTTTCGCTCAATAACACTTGCTTTTGAAAGACCTATATCTCCATAATCGTACAAAATTTGTCGGTGCAAATTGTTAAGCTTCACTTCACCGGGCTCAACAATGCAAACATCATCAACCCCGCTATCAAGCAAGGTCTTTATTAGGGGACACCCTAATCCACCTGCTCCAATAACCATCACTCTGCCCTTTCTAATTAACCTGTCAAGACTTACTGGGAGTTCTTTTACGGGGGCTGCGCTCGACGCGTCACTCATCAACTGGAAGAATACATTTGCGGCGATCACCGGAGCGTATATTAACGGTAGAGTGTGAGGAAAAGCAACAATCTTCTTCCCTTCATCTTCTTCAATGCTTATCTCGTCCCCGTCAATGAATTCTATTGTAGCTTTCTGTCTGTAGATCAACGGAGAGTAGAAGGGAAGGATTTTCTGCCTGGGAAAGTCTCCAGTAATCCCGGATAGGCCGCTCCTTATCAACAATTCAGCTATTCGTTCTTCGATCTCACTTGATAGTCCACCGAATGTCTCCCCGGCAAGTCGAAGAAGCAAAGGCTTAGTCACTCCTTCTACAAGTAACTGACGCTCATACCATTTGAAAAGAAAACCTCTCTCTATGTCCATAAGCATCCCTCCAAAGAACTCCGGCTAGCTTTAAGTATAACAAATAAACCTTAATGTCCAGATTGAGAGTCATAATCTTCAAGGGGGTGAAAGTATGAGATACAGAGTAAGGAGTTGTCTCTTCCCAACAAGATACTCGGATAACTGGGAGACGGTTGAAAAACTCCAGCTGCACGAATCGCTTTCTGAAGGTAAATTCAAGCCCTCATCGTCATCAAGGCCTTCCGAGCCAGCCTCCTTAGATCCCGATTACTGGCAGAAAGTTGAGCAACATCTTGAAGAAACCTACTTTGGAAACTCTTTCAGGAGTATTCCCAAGAGCATCCTCGAGGAGTTCATCACAACTGTCTTCAGCTTACCTGACAGATACGTTTACATAGAAAGAAGCAATCACATGTCGGGGATGTAACCCTTGAATTGAGCCCTGTAGAGTCTCGCGTAGTGCCCACCCTTCTCGAGAAGCTCGTCATGAGAGCCTCTCTCAATTATTCCGTCACTTGTTATGACAACTATCTCGTCTGCATTCTTTATCGTTGAAAGCCTGTGAGCAATTACCAGTGTGGTACGGCCTTTTGATAAGGCTTCCAGAGACTCTTGTATCTTGAGTTCCGTTTCATTGTCAAGAGCAGAGGTAGCCTCATCCAGTATCAGAAGCGGAGGATTCTTGAGAAATACCCTGGCAATTGAAATTCTCTGTTTCTGACCACCTGAAAGCATTACGCCTCTTTCGCCGACATACGAATCGTACCCATTTTCCAGGCTCAGAATGAAGTCATGGATATTTGCTCTCTTAGCCGCTTCAACTATCTCTTCGTCTGTAGCGTCGCCCTTGCCATACGCGATATTGTCACGAATGCTTCCTGCAAAAAGGAAAACATCCTGCTGAACTATCCCTATATGGCTTCTTAAGGAATGCAGAGTCACATTTCGTATATCTATTCCGTCTATAGTGATCTTTCCGCTATTGACATCATAGAACCTCGGTATCAGATGACATAACGTTGTCTTCCCTCCCCCAGAAGGGCCGACAAGAGCCACCATTTCTCCTGCTGGAATATGAAGGCTGATATCCTTCAGAACGTTTTCTCCGCCGTCGTATGCGAAAGATACCCCCTCTACTCTTACATCTCCCCTGACATCTGTCAGTTCAATAGCGTCAGGAGAATCGGTGATACTGGATTTTGTCTCCATTATCTCTACAAACCTTTCAAATCCAGACATACCGTCTTCATATTGCTGAGCGAACTGCATAAGTCTTCTTATAGGCTGCAAGAAGAGGTCCACATATAGAAAATAGGCGACAAAGGCGCCAATCGTTATCTCGCCTGAGTAAGTCAAATAACCTCCAAGAGCGAGCACGGTGACCTTGAGCATGTTCATCATCAGGTCGATACCGGTTGTCATCTCAGCCATTGATTTGAATGCAAACTGTCTCGACTCTTTGAACTCCTGATTCCCAAGATCGAACTTGTTCTTTTCGAATTCCTCGTTGGTGAACGATTGTGCAACCCTTATTCCCGAAATACTGTTTTCCAGTTGAGCATTCACATTGGCAATCTTTTTCCTCACGAGTCTGAATGCCCTTGCCATCTTCTGCCTCTTCTTGATTCCGTACCAAATCATGAAAGGTATGTAAGCAAAGACCACAAGAGTGAGCCTCCAGTCATTTTGCATGAGAATGACGAAAGCTCCGACCAGAGTGACGACCGAAATGAAAAGATCTTCAGGCCCGTGATGAGCGAGTTCAGTTATCTCTCTTAGGTCATTGACGATTCGCGACATTATCTTTCCTGTTCTTACCTTGTCAAAATAACTAAAAGAAAGAGTCTGGAGATGGGAGAAGATATCCTTTCTCATGTTGTATTCCATTCTTACTCCCACAACATGACCCCAGTAGTTGACAATGTAGTTGAAGACGGCCCTCAATATGAACAGCATCGCCATAATCACTGAGATGATCACTATACCTCTCATATTCCCTGATGGTATATAGTTGTCAAGCGCTAATGTGGTGAATCTGGGAAACACCAGATCTATTCCTGCGATCATAAAAGCACAGGCCATGTCAAGTATGAAAAGCCTCAAATGTGGCCGATAATAGGCTATGAACTTTCGAATCATTGTAGGCCTCCTATGTAGTAAGGTAAGCGTCTCAATTCTACATTAGAAAGATCTAGATAACAAGGTTGAAAGGAATCTTCTGAATAGTTGAACTTGAATGGCCCTTTTAGATAGTTCTTCTGAACTCTCTTGGCAAGACTAGATCGCTACCTTTGCTGTTAGAATGAGAAGGAGAGTTAAGAAAAACAGGAGGGAAATCTTGTGCCAAGAGTAGCTGTTTTTATCCAAGAGCCGGTATGGTAGCTCGGAAAAGTATGCGACGTGGATTGCAGAAGAACTGGAGGCAGATCTGTTCGCTGCAGATAGTTTCGATGCCAAGAAGTTTCATAGTTACGAATGTGTTGTCTTCGGCGGCTCTCTCTATGCGAGCGAGCTTATTGGTATAAATGTGATAAATGAGAACTTCGAAACCCTAAGAAATTAAGAAGGTAGTTCTCTTCTCGGTAGGAGCATCACCGGCAAGACCAGAAGTACTAGAAGAGATTAAGCTCAAGAACTTAACTCCTGAAATGATATGCCATGCAGAATTTCATTACCTAAGGGGGGCTTTGACTTCAATAAACTGAATATCAAAGACAAAATCCTCATGTCTCTCTTGAGATTAAAGCTTAAGATGAAGAAGAGGCACGGACAAGAATTATCCGACGATGAAAAAGGCATGCTTGCTGCGTATGAAACGGCCGTCGATTTCACAAAAAGAAAGGCGATCGAACCAATTGTCGAGAGTGTTCGAGAATATCTGGCAGAAAGCACTTGAGACTAAGCGGTTTGCCGCATAAGATCAGCTCACCGTGAATCTGTTGGATGAATCAGTAAATGAATTGGCTAAGATTTGCTTCAGAAATCAACAATGGAGGGGTATTTGTGTCGAGTTTCTTTCGATCCCATCAGCCTGGAATTTCCTTAGTGGAGTTGCCTTCTGCATAGGTCATAACGTATCATGTCAGAGGCAGCAGCTCATCAAGAAACCAGTGATTTACCGCACTCATGTCAACAATAAATGGCTAGTCAGTTATGACGTAGAATTTACCTGAAATTGGTGAGATTGGAGGTACTATGTCAAGGATCAGGAAGCTTGAAGAGATTACGTTGAACTCCTGGCCCGCCGCCTACAGCAGGTTGAGGGATGGTTGGATAATGAGATACGCCGGCGGATACACAAACAGGTCAAACTCAGTATATCCACTATATGATTCTCACGAATCTCTTTCTCATAAGATCGAAGAGGTCAGATCATTTTACCGTTCCAGGGATCTGCCTCCAATGTTCAAATTGACACAGGAGTCTAAGCCGGTCTTCCTTGACAAAACCCTTGAAGAGATGGGCTTTCAAGAGATAGACAGGGCTCTCGTCATGACTAAGACCTTGGACAGCAAAAGGTTAGATATCTCCGATCTCGATATCTTCCCAACACCGGAAGAAAGATGGCTCGACATCTTTTTCTCACTTAACAAGAGAGCACGGGGTAATAAGTCTTGGGCAAAGAAACTTCTTTCGATGGTAATATCCAAGAGCTTCTTCGTGCTACTCAAGAAGGAGGGAAACGATGTTGGTTGTGGTTTGGCAGTCATTGAAGGAGACCATATAGGATTATTCGGAATAGCTGTCCTCGAAACTGAAAGGCGAAAGGGTTATGGAATACAGATAACCGAGAAACTGCTGGAACTCGGAAAGAAAAGGGGCGCTAGAATCGCCTATCTTCAAGTAGACAAACCTAACATAAATGCGATAAGACTCTATTCAAGAGTCGGGTTTAAGATGGAATACGAGTACTGGTACAGGGTTGATAAGTAGATGCTGCAAAGCATAGACCTTTTCAGCGATTTGACCTCCGGCGAAATAGAAAAAATACTTGTTGGCTCTCGAAGGATGCACTCTTCAAGCAACCAGGTCTTGTACACTCCCGATGATCGGTGCGATTCGCTAAGTCTTGTTCTCGAAGGCAAACTCCGAATATCGAAGTTTTTGCCTTCAGGCCAGGAACAGATTATGAACCGTCTGGAAAAGGGGCAGATGTTCGGCGAGGCGTTGGTTTTTGCAGGAAGAAGGTATGCTTCTTATGTGGTTTCAGAGGTGGATTCGGAGATTCTCAACATCCCCAAGAAAGTGCTTCTGTATGCTTTCAAGAATCAGTGCTTTCTTCTCACTTATCTCAGAAGCATTTCCGAGAAGATCTTGAATCTGTCAAGCATAATCGAGATTCTTTCACTATCCACTGTGAAGAAAAAGATCGCCAGCTATCTGCTTGAATTATCTCTTGAAAAGGACTCCCAAACTTTGAAGCTTCCCTGCACAAAGAAGACTCTGGCCAGTCTAATAGGATCAACGAGGGAGGTGGTGTCCAGAAACTTCTCGGAACTTGAAAGAGACGGGATCATTTCCATGCCTGATAGAAACACAGTGGAGATAAGGAATCTCAAGCGCCTGGAAAACTTGCTTTTCGACTAACTCTCAAGAAGTTTTTCGAGATACTCTTTTACTCCGTAAAGATCTTCGAAAACATCTTTCGAGAAAGACAAATCTAGATGGGCATTCTCTTCATTTCTAACACCCAGCACTTCCATTCCAGCTCTAACGCCACTTCTTATTCCATTTGGCGAGTCTTCAACAACAACACACTCTTCAGGCTTGACTCCAAGAAGCTCCGCAGCTCTGAGATAGATAATAGGTGAGGGTTTAGATTCATGAACTTCATCACCACCCACAACTACCTCGAAGTAATCGAGTACGTTAATCTTTCTCATAAGTTCCTCAATGGCGGCCCTCTCTGTAGATGAAGCTATGGCCAGCTTAACCTTTTCCGACAGGTAAGCGAGAAGGTCGATCAACCCGGGATTTGGTTCTAGAGTCTCCCTTGCAAGCTTCATGTACCTTTCCATGTATCTTCTGCCAAAGTCCTCAGGTTTCATATCTAGTCCCGCCGTTTCTACAACGACCTTCTGGGTCTCTGTCATCTTCAGACCCATCTGCTTTTCAAACAACTCAACACTTATCTTACCGCCCAGCTCGGTTACCAGTTCCGTACATGCCTTTCTATAGACTTTTTCCGAATCGATAATGACCCCGTCCATATCGAATACTACCGCTCTAATCATCTTTTCTCCCTTATGTTCAACAGATTTCTAATATCTGCAGCTGCCCTACTTATGGTCTCTTTTCTTACGTAGATGACGCTGTTAAATGGGTCCACATCTATCAACGATGACTTGAAAAGAAGACCAATGTGATAGGAGATAGTCGACTTTGCAAGTCCAGTGAACTCAACTAAATCTCTCTGCAGGGCGGGCTCGTTATTCAACTTCTTCAAGATCTTGAAACGGGTTTCATCCGACAGGACTTTCAGAAGACTCCTCAACCTTACCTCTTTAGGTATTCTGCCCGAGAAATCTTCAGTAACTTCTTCAAGACCCATTATAAGGAGGTGGAACGTCGGATAGGTCATTACACCGGAGTTTGTGTGGGGCACAGAGTTCTGAAGTGTTATATACAAGGGTTTGGACTCGTCCAGCGTTATGCCATAATAGTCTAGATAGTTCGAGAATGCATCTCTAATCCTCTGAGGAGAACTGTTCTCCACGTACCCTTTTACAAGCCGCATGTTAAGCTCCCTCAATCCACTGCGCTCATAGTAATTCAGGATTTTCAGCGTATTGGAAGAGAGGAAATCCATTGCGGTCTTCGGGAAGAAAAGCAGCTGGTTTATGAACCATACTGTGTCAGCACTTATTCCGCCGATTGCCTCTATAGCCTGCGAGACCTTCTGAGGGTTCTCATGGATCATAAGATTAAGTTCATCGTGTGAAATCTTCAGTCTTCTTTCGGCAAAGACACGAATGAATCGATCTCTTATCAGCTTTACGCCTTCCTCAGCTATGTTTAGGCTTTCCTCTATTGTTACGAACATTCCGTCCTGCAGCTTCTGCCTAATTGGAAAGAGTATGGGAGCCATCACACCTAATTCATTCATAAAGGTAATATACATCCTTGTTGACCATTCTGTGTCTCTCAACAAATCCTCTCTGAATTCCATCAGCTGCGTTGATGGCTCATAATCAACTCCGAGTGTCTTAAGCACTTTCTCAACCGGACCAGTGTTGAGCGAGAATTGAATGGCCATCGTCAGATCGTATATCTCGAAGTATCCTGTAATCAATTCCATTACTCTTCACCCTCTTCGTACAGCGTTTCCAATCTCTTAAGTATCTTCTCGAGACGCTCTTTATTAAGCGAAAAGTACACCCTTCTGTGATCCTTACGACTCGTGACAAGAGCCAGCTCACCCAATGTAGAAAGGTGGTAGGAAACGGTCGACTTCGACAAACCCACAATTCTCGCAAGCTCATCTACGTATTTCGGCTCGTCGGATATCGCCTTAAGAATCTGCATCTTTGTCTGATCGGAAAGATTTCTAAGAAATAATCTGAGAGTGTTGTCGGTTACCACAGGATTCATGATCTCTTCAATCTGTTTCAGGTGCTCACTGAAAACTATGAGTTGGATATCGCAGGCGCTGGCGAACTTGAGGCCCGAATACTTGAGAGTGTTCTGAAATAAAAGGTGAAGAGGCAAATCTTCCCTGGGCCTTATACCGTAGAATTTCAGGAAATCCTCCGCAACTTCCTCGTACTCTTCGGCTCTGAATAGTCTTAGCCTTTCAGCAATCTTGTCACGATTCTTCTTTCTGAGCCCTGATTCTTCATAGTGCTTCTTAAGTTCTCTCAGAGCAAAGATTAGAATCTCCTTAGACTGTTTGGGAAACTTGATCAGTTGAGTGATGAACCAAGTCGTGTTCTCAGAAAGGTCTTCTGCCTTGTCAACGGCCTCCGAAACGATGCTCAAGTCACCGTCTAGCGTCTTCCTCACGTCCTCTTGAGAGAGATTTAGATTGTTCAACAAGATGCTGTCAACCACACACCTTGCCTTTTCTTCAAAACTTTTTCCCAGGCTCTCTATGGCCTCTTCAAGAAGAAGCTCGCCTCCGGGCTCCTTTGGAAAATCACAGAAGAATATGACACTGTCCTTTATTTCGGAGAAGACCTCAACAGCCACTCTTATCGACCAGTTATCATTACTTCTAACTCTATCAAGAAATTCGACAAGTTCTCTTCCTGGTTCGAAATCAAACCCCAGGTCTTGCGAGAGTGCATCGAAGTAACTCTTTCTATCAGCAAACCCACATGCCATTAAAATCTCTACAAGTTCAACGTATCCCGGAATGATTTTCAAGGAATACACCTCTCAAGTTCGACTTGTCTTGAATTATAGCACAGATACAGTTAGAGTAATTTAGAACTGATCTCTCTGTTCTGACTAGACATAGCTCTTAGGCTTTGCAGAACTCGCTCCAACACGAATCTATTCATGCTTATGATCCCTACCATTCAACGATCAGAGAATATAAGGTCCTTAAACGACATATAGTTAGAAATTCATTGTTCGTTAACATTTAAGGTTTGACAATTATCAAACCCAATGCTAAGATCAAAATGTAAGAGATGAATCGAACGCAACGAAAAGGAGGAGTCGATATGAAGAGAGAACCAAAGAGAATACGAAAAGACATTCAGAAAGAAATCGACAAGGCAAGATCGGCTTCTGCAAAACACGGTAATTTCCTGGCGTTCTGAAGAATTTACCAGTAGAATCGCGACATACAAGCAACCCCCCTTTTCCCCCACGGAAAGAAAGATGACTTCGGGTCTCAGCAGAGGCCCTTTTTTCATTCCTTTCAAAGTAGGGGAAGGACCTCCTACTATCAAAAGCAAAGAGACCTTGGTCGCTGATGAAAACCACGTTGGCCGTCAACGATCCTCCGTTCTCCGAGAAAAGAGAGGACAAGCAGAAATGATGCCGACTTCATCAGGAAGTGAGGCTCGCTGGCGCGTGGTAGTGATGCCCGGAGAAACGTTCGGGGAAGTGATGCGCCGAAAAGCATCGGCGGAAGTGATGCCACCTTCGGTGGGACGCAATGCACTGAAGAGCATCAGTGATAGCAATGCCTGCTTCGCAGGGAAGCTTATTTTGGTTCAACGTGCTCTTTCCTACCACGAAGCCGCTACCCCCAACCCCGGTCTCTTGCTTTTTCTGGCAACTTGCATCTTGGAACTTGCAACTGAACTTTTACAAGCGATCAGCGGGTCCTTGATCTTAAGCGCACAGCGGTTCTTAGCCCGCGAAGCGGAACCGGCCTTTGCGAAGCAAAGACTGGCCACCGAAGGTGACTGGCTTTGAATTTCTCGTCTTCTCGTGAGCGCAGCGAACGTCTCGAAAGTGCTCTTTCTCGATTGTTCTTTTCGGTGGACTGGTTCGCGGTGTTCTCGGACGGTTGACCCGTAACGGTCAACGACGATCATTTCTCGCACTCTCAAAGCAAAACTCCCGACAATGATTTTTCTCGGTTGGTCTCACATACATGCGCCAAACGCCAGGAGTTTCAACAAAAAAAAGAGCCCGAAAGCTCTCTCGTGATTTTCCAGCACTTTCTCAGAAAGTTATGAATGATCTCGTCTTGAGAATCTCAACTCTCACTTTCTCTATCTGCTCTGTAACTTCCTTCATCGATTTCATCTGATTTTCTGACACCTGTCATCCCTCCCCGGTTCGATACATCTCTTACAGTACTATTATGACAGATAGTTAGATGAATGTCAAACATATTCATGCAAATTCCGCAGTTATCTAACTATAGAGTGAGCTAGCTCGACCGGTTTGTCAGCTGATAATTATCGACATCTTCTTCAGAAATTCTTTGCTCTGCTAATCTTTTCCCACATTGAGCATCTGTTATGGCCAGTAAATCACTTTGAGGACCTATTCACTCTTAGTCTTTCTCGTTCTTCATTGTGCAGCGAAACACCGATGCTGGTATCCGTTAAAGGGATTCCTCCGCTCAATGGCAGGACAAATCATCAGCATTTCCTTGGTGTTACCCTTCTGACAAGCGAGAATACGATATGATAGTCTCATGGAGAGTCTGTATTGGTAGTGAAAAAGGATGGTGATAGAGACTCATGTTCTTCCTAACTAAGGAGTTCACATTTGATGCGGCTCACAATCTGACCAGTTATCACGGAAAGTGTGAGAAGCTTCACGGCCACACCTATAAGCTTCAGATAACAGTTGCCGGAGAGAAGAATCAAGAAGATATGGTCATCGATTTTCTGCGGCTCAAAGACATAGTCAAGTCAGAAGTGTTGAGCTTGCTCGATCACGCATACATAAATGATGTTATACCTCAGCCGACCGCAGAGAACATAGCCGAGTGGATATTCAAACGCCTGGCTTCCAGGGTTGGAGGAAGCGATTATGAGCTTTACGAAGTGGCGGTGTGGGAAACACCGACTAGTTTTGTTCGTTACAGGGAGAGAGATGTTTGGTAGGAGTTCCTTTTGGGCGATTCGTTCCAACGAACTCGGTGATTCACAAATTGTCACCGATAGCAAAGACCATAGCCTTTGTTTCGCTTTCAATAGGCTCGCTGTTTCTGAGCGGGATTGCAGATTTCACAGTCTTCCTATCACTCTGGATTGTTCTCTCCGCACTTTCAGCAGTTCCTTTCAGGGAGTTCGTGAAGACGCTACGGGGGATAAGGTTGTTAATCCTGTTGATCGTAGTCTTTCAGATCCTTTTTACTCACGGAAGAGTCTTGCTGGACTTAAAGGTTTTGAGGATCACAGAAGAGGGTTTGATAAACGCTGCGGTGCTTTCGGCCAGAATGATTCTTGCGGTGCTTTTCAGTATAATGCTTTCACTTACAACAACACCCCTGGAGATCTCTTTTTCTGTGGAAGAGATTATTGGAAAACTCCCCGGGGGCAAGAAGCGGTCTTCTGAAATTGGAATGGCGCTTTCTCTAACTCTCACTTTCATCCCCCTTATCTCCCTTCAGACAAACCGAATAATCTTGGCACAGAAGGTGCGGGGAATAGAGTTCGACAAAGGGAGCATATTCTCAAGAGTGAAAAACTCAATCTCCGTAGTGATCCCGGTAATTGCAACCTCGCTGAAGAAGGCTCAGGACACTGCTGCCGCCCTTCAAATTAGAGGATACAGACCTGGACACAAGTTAACTTGCCTCAAGGAAAAAAGCTGGTCTTTGAGTGACTCGATTCTCTTAGTAGTAACGATCCTTTCGATTCTGACCGCCATCATACTGTGAAGCCGAAAAGTTCGGCCAGACGAGAAGGATTTATCCTTGCCATAGCTCTTGCCGCAGAGATTCTTAGGCGGCTTTCAATGGAAGCATTTAGAGCGATTTCTTCAAGATAAGGAAGAGGTCCTTCCAGTTTTAGAAGTCCCGTTACGGAAGAAGCGAGTACTCTTGTCTGAAGGTCCTCTTTTCTGTTAGAAAGAATTCTAGTAATATGATCTTCGATATCGATAGTCTTAAGTTTCTTCACGGCCCTTAGCGATGCCTTTTTTAGCCGGGATGATGTTGATCTAAGAGATTCATCGATAACATCTGCAATAGAATGATCCATAAGACTTGCCAGCGCCTCCATACATACGGCTCTCACTCTGTCAGAAGGATCTTCTAATCCAGTGTGTAAAATCTCTGCTGCAGACGGTTCTACAAGACCTTTAATATACTGTGCGCCTGCGAATCTCATCTCTTCATCCTCAGAATCCATGAATCTCTCTGCTGACTGAAGCATCGAAACATCGTACCCTTTGATCTTCCTGTGAGTTTTCATTGCGGAGATAGCAACTGTTCTATCATCGGAATCAATCAATTTCTTGAGAGTGGGAAGCGCGATATCATCAGGAAAGGACTCGAAAGTCTCAACAATTATCTGTTTGACTTTTGAGGATCGGAAATCCTTCAAGAGAACTAGAAGCTCTTCAGCGGCGCCTGAGTTTCTCTGGCCCAGTCTCGAAAGAAGAGCCACCTTCTGGAACTTGCCTGAAAGAGATGAAAGCTCCTCTTCTTCAAGCCTGAGCTGCCCTTTGCAGGCCGCCAGGATACTCCGAATATCGTTACTCGGGTCTTCGTCAAACTCCTTCAGGAGTTCGTTCTCCCCGGCTTCAGCCAGAGCGACAACAAAAGTCTTCCTAACCTTTTTGGAGGGGTCGGCGGCGATTCGCCTCGCAAGATCCTCGTCTTCATAGCCAAATTCCACGAGTTCTTTCGCTGTTGTGCTTCTGACAAGATCTGACGGATCATCCAATGCTTTGAGAATAGAATCTCGGTTCTCACTCAACTTTGCCATAGTGACCACTGCATTCTTTCTGACCTCGGGTGAAGGGTCTTCGAGAAAGCTTTCAATATTCTCTATTCTCATCTCTCTATCAGCAGCAGACTTCACAGCTCTTGCCCTTACGTATGCCGAAGGTGAATCCAGCATCTCTTTTACATCCATTTCTATTCTGGAGAGAATCTCCTCTTCTATAGCCTGAAGCATCTTCCTGATATCCTTTGGATTCATCCTATCCACCTTTTGTCCCTATCAAGATTTCTCTTTTATCGATTACAAATCTGACTGTCCCTTCTTCTTCAAAGAAGCCTGCAGACTCTCTAAACTCGGTCACGGTATTATATGAATTTCCAGACCTTCTCATTATCCTGTTTCCAGACACGTAGTACCTTATCCTTTTCTTTTGCCCATCAACAATTGCATCGAAGCTTATAAAGGAAACCCCCCATGAGAAGTTTCCCGTGGAACGATTAAGGTCCCTTTCGACGATGTCGAAGGTTCTCGACAAAGACATGTTCGTTTTCGTTTCCTGAACTATGCTGGAAGACATAGCCAGCCACATGTTAACAATTTTGAAGATCGAAATCAGCAAGAGAGCAGATACTGCCAGAGAGACTACCATCTCAATCAGCGATATTCCCTTCCTCATACTCAATCAACTCGAGCAGGCTCTCCAACCTCTCAAGAACTCTATCTCTACCAAGTACGGAGATCGTCTCAAAGAGTCCCGGAGTCACAAGCCTACCAGTTACCCCCCCTCTTAGAGTTTGGAAAGTATTCTTCTTGGATGTTATCTTCTCATCCGCAAGTTCCCTAACAGTCTTCTCAACACCTTCAACGGACCAGTCGCGTGCGTCTTCAAACCGCCTGATAGCAGCAGAAACAAGATCTTTGCTCCAGTCATTTTTAAGATACTTGACAACGTAGTCTTCCTGGTAATCAACCTCTTCGCAGAAGAAAGGCGCCGAGAAATCGAACAGCTGCTGTAGAGTATTGATCTTCTCGCGGCAAATTGTTAGGACTTCTCTCGAGTAAAACTGATCGGCTTCCATGTTCGCGTAATAGTCAAACCTTCCAGTGAACTTCAGCCACAATCCAAACTGCACAGCCAGTTCGTCGGGATCAAATAACCTCAAGTGCTTTCCGTTAATCCACTCAAGCTTCTCGTAATCGAAGACGACTCCTTTGTTGGAGATATCTGATGGAACGAAGTCCCTGACCTTTTCGTGGTAATCAAAGATCTCCTGATCAACCGTCCATCCAAGAAGCGCAAGGTAGTTCATCAGTCCCACACTCAAGTACCCTTCTCTTCTGAAATGATCCACACTAGTATGACCATGCCTCTTCGAAAGAGGAGCCCGGTCACTACCAAGAATCAGAGGAATATGCATGAATGTTGGTGGTTCCCATTCCAGGGCTCTATAGATCATGAGCTGCCTCGGAGTATTTGTGAGATGGTCTTCTCCTCTGAAAACATGAGTAATCTCCATCATATGATCATCTACAACTACAGCGAAATTGTAGGTCGGGAATCCATTCGATTTGATTATTATGAAATCAGAGAAATTCTCGTTTTCGAAACTCATCTCTCCTTTAGACAGATCGGAAAAGCCGGTCGTACCGTCCGGTATCTTGAACTTCACTGTATATATCTCATCATCAGATAGCTCAGGAATCTCCTCTGAAATCCGTAAAACCTCTTCCTGATTTGACTTGGAATAGACTGCAAAATATGCCCGACCTCTTTCGACGAGCTCTTGAGCAAACTTATCGTAGAAACCGAGAGCGACACGCTCGCTCTGTCTATATGGGCCATAATCCCCGCCTACATCCGGCCCTTCCGACCAATCAAGTCCACACCATTTCATGGAGGAAAGGATCTGATCCTCAAATCTCTTCTCAGAACGCTCGATATCCGTATCTTCTATTCTCAGCACAAAACCTCCATGTTGGTTTTTCGCAAAGAGCCAGTTGAACAGCGCCGTCCTAACACCACCAACATGAAGATTGCCGGTAGGACTGGGCGCAAATCTACACCTTACCATTTTCAGCCTCCTCAAGGTACGTCTCAAGATCTTCTATATTACTTGCCAGCTTCATTTCTACAGTCTTTCTCTCGTCAAGATACTTGCCGTCAATTAACACAGATCTGATTCTGTCTGTCCAGCCGCCGGTACCCTCCATTAGGATTACTGAACGGCCATATGAGTACGAAGAAACTACTTCCAGCAGAGTTCCCGCCTGACCTCCAATAGAGATTACTACATCGGCTGATTTTGTAAGTATCAGGGATCTCATAGCAAAATCCATCCCGGTTCTTATCCTGATCTCATTGTGCTCGTTGCCCTCGTCTCCGATAGGAAGTACTCCAACTACCCGACCTCCCTCTTCCGACATAGATCTTGAAACAAGTTCCATTACTCCGTCTCTCCCACCTGTCATTGCAACGTGACCACGCCTTGCAAGAGTTCTTCCAACTTCTTCACAGACTACTTGAAGCTCCTTCACGGGACTTCTGTCCGTGGGGCCCGAATAACCAATTACAGCGACATGAAGCATCAATCGTCACTTCCCAGATACTTCTCGACAACCTGGCTGTCTCCAAGGACCTCTTCCGGGTCTCCGGAAGAGATGACTTCTCCCTTGTACAACACATAGAGTCTGTCAACAACTTTTGCTATAGAAGAGACATCGTGGTCCGTAACTATAACACCTATTCCCCTGCTCTTAAGCTTTCTGATCATCTTCTGAATATCCTTCACAGTCATAGGATCTATTCCCACGAAAGGCTCATCGAGAAGTATGAATGAAGGAGAAAGGGTCATCGTCCTGGCAAATTCCAGTCTTCTCTTCTCCCCACCCGATATCGACGAAGCAACCTGATCTTTCAACGAAAGGATTCCGAACTCATCCAGTATCTCGCTCGCCCTCTCATAGTGACTTTCTTCTTGACCGGTAAGTCTCATGACCATCGTCAGGTTTTCAATCACCTTGAGTCCCCTGAAAATCGATGTCTCCTGCGGAAGGTAAGCTATTCCTCTCTTGGCTCTTTCGTGGATTGGAAGATGAGTTATATTCTCGCCATTGAGAAATATACTCCCAGTGTTCGGAATAACTATTCCGAGAATAGACTTGAAGGCGGTGGTCTTGCCTGCACCGTTGGGTCCAAGCAGTCCCACCACCTCAAGCGATGATGCCTCTATTGATACATCCTTCAGTACTCTTCTTCTTCCGTAGCGCTTGTCAAGATGTTCGCATTTCAGATAAGAAGGATCACTCAATTCTGAAACCCTTTCATATACTCGATTATCGCGTCAGTAATATTGTAAGCAGAAGAACCATATACAACTATTTCGTCGGATATTACCATGTCTATACCAATAAACGTTGCGTAATCTCTGATTCTCTTGTTAACCTGTTCCAATATGACCTGCAGTTTTGCATTGTAAGTAGTTTCCAGTGTCTGTTCGTACTGACTCTTCTTGGTAAGAATCTCCTGTTGCTTCTGGAGAAGCGCTTCTTGACTAGCCCCAGAGTTCGCCAAGTCCTGATACTCTCTACTCAAGCTATCCAACTGGCCCTGATAAAACTGAGTGTCTTTCTGATAGTCGGTATTCAATGTAACCCAGTCTCTCGTTGACTCAAGGACTTTCTGCATATCTGCAAACGCGATTTTTGCAGGATTGGAAGGCCCCGCACTGCTCTCAGAGACAACAATCGCCCCGACCGCCGCAACCATTATTACGATAAGAATAAATTTCATGGATCTCTTCACAAGAACACCTCCTAAAATACTCTCTTTGAATCCAATAGAATCGTTACCGGCCCACTGTTAACAAGCTCTACATCCATGTGAGCCTGGAAGATCCCTGTTTCAACTTTCACAGTCTTAGACGCCATCTGGAGAAAATCGTTGAAAAGCGCTCTGGCCGCTTCCGGTTTGGCAGCTTCGGTGAAAGAAGGCCTTCTTCCCTTTCTGGCGTCGCCCATTATTGTGAATTGTGAAATGGCAAGAAGCGCTCCCGAGACATCTATTAGCGAAAGATTCATCTTCTCATTTTCGTCTTCAAACACACGAAGATTGAGTGTCTTATCAACCAGCCATTCCACGTCACTCCCGTCATCGTCTCGACCGATCCCAACAAGAACAAGAAGGCCCTTATCAATCTCTCCAGTTATTCTCCCACTTACGGTTACCTTGGCCTTGCTAACTCTTTGAACTACGGCCCTCACGCAACCCCTCCAAATCTCTTCACGTTTTGAACACCCTTCATACCCCTGAGGTTCTCCATCACCAAAGTCAGATGGGCAACATCCTTTACAAGGATATTCGCAATCAGTGTATCATATCCCCACTTTCCTGCTTCAACGGAGTACTTCATTACTTTTGCATTCTTGTTTTCCAGTCTCTCAAGAAACTTATTTATAAGAGTTCTATCCGTGCTGTCAAACTCCACAACAATCCAGGCACTGAATCTCCCTCCCGTTACAAGGTTCCAGTGGGCATCCACGAGCTTATCCTCACTTATGTCTTTCAGATTTCGGCAGTTGCGGTTGTGAATTGATATACCCCTGCTGCTCATCACCGCGATTATGTCGTCGCCCGGAAGAGGAGTACAACATTTGGCAAAGTAGACGGCGATTCCAGTCTCGCCGCCAACAACGACTTCGTTCCCCTTCGCCTGTTTCTGTTTGATCAATTCGGTCTCTTCGGGAAGAACATCTATCTCTTCTTCCTTCGGTGCAAGAAGACTGAGTACCTCTCCCATCGTTATCGACCCGTCGCCAAGCTTGCTAAAGAGATCGTTTTCGTTGTGCGCCCCCAGTCGGCTCATCAGGGACTTTATCTGCTCTCCCTCTATCAAGTCATCCATCGATACGGAGAGCCGTCTGCTGATCTTTCTGAATATCTCCTTACCTCTTTCAACGAGTTTCGCCGAATACTCATTTTTGAAGTATCTCTTTATCTTTGCCTTTGTAGAATTTGCCCTGACATACTTCAACCAGTCAAGACTTGGACCTTCACTTGCCTTGTTTACGACAACCTCAACTCTGTCTCCGAGCTTTAGTTCATAATTGACAGGAACTAGCCGGTCATTAACCTTCGCACCCGCGTAATGATGGCCCACTTCCGTGTGAATTGCGTAGGCAAAATCGATCGGTGTGGCTCCTTTTGGAAGATGAACAACCTCGCCTTTCGGCGTGAAGACAAACACCTCTTCGACCTCAAGTTCGCGAGAAATCGACTCCATGTCCTTGAAACTCTCGATGAAATCCTTTTGCCAATCGACGAGCTGTGTAAACCAGGTTCTATCCCTTACATCAATTCCCTCTTTGTAGACCCAGTGAGAGGCCACTCCATATTCGGCCTCCTTGTGCATTCTCTCGCTTCTTATCTGAATCTCAAGAGGCTCTCCTCTGTGGGTAATCAGGGTTGTGTGAAGCGACTTATAACCGTTCGACTTCGGTGCGGCAATGTAGTCTTTGAACCTACCAGGCATCGGAGGCCATAGAGAGTGTGCTGCGCCCAAAATCTTATAGCAATTCACTTCGTCACCCGTAATTATCCTCAGGGCAATAAGATCGAACACCTCGTCGAAGGATCTGTTCTTCTTTATCATCTTCTGCCATATGCTATAAAGGTGTTTCACTCTGCCTTCTATCAAAGCAGGTATCCTGTTCTTTCTCAGTTCTCTGAGCACTATCTCCTTATACTCATCCATTATGTCCTGACGCTCTTTAAGCTTCTTGTTGACCTTGAACTTCAGTTCCTTGAATTCCTCAGGATACTCGAACTTAAAGGCAAGATCTTCAAGCTCTGCCTGTATTCTGTGCATACCTATTCTGTGAGCTATTGGAGCATAGATTTGGATCGTCTCTTTGGCCTTGTCGCGCTTCTTCTCTGGATCCTTGAGGAAGTCAAGAGTTCGCATGTTGTGAAGCCTGTCTGCAAGTTTGACGATTATGATCCTCGGGTCTTCTGATAACGCGAGAAGCATTTTGCGTAGAGTCTCGACCTTCATTCTCGACTTCACTATCTTCGACTCAAGCTTTTCGTTGAGCTTCAAATTGCTTATCTTCGTCACACCATCGACGATCAGAGCAACCGTATCACCGTACTTCTCAGCTATCTCGGAAAGCGGCACATCGCAATCTTCAACTATGTCATGAAGTATCCCAGCGACTATAGTATCATTGTCGGCCGAGAACTGGGCAAGAATCTTCGCGACTTCTACCGGGTGACTTATGAACGGCTCACCCGAGTCTCTCATTTGCTCCTGATGATGAAAGCGCGCAAACTCGTAGGCGTCGAAAATCCGCTCCTTGTCTCTCCTTTTGAGGCGATATTGAAGAATACTTTCGAGGTCGCTCAGAAGAATCTGAGCATCAATTTCTGTTCTGGCCACTCTCCCACCTTCTATTTGTTTATTTTAGCATGAAGCAACTTCCGAATACAGTGCGCCTCGCGGACGCTATTCTTAGCTCGGAAGAGAACTATGCTGACTTTGAGCACTGATCCAGGTTTTCTGACAGACTTCGAAGCGTAGAATTGAATATGGAATATCTGGAAAGCCCGGAGGTGCGTGCGTGAAAAAACACATTTTATCGACAGTGCTATTAATGGTCGTTCTCTTCTTCCTGACAGTCTCTTCTCATGCTATCACGACCCATTCTCGCAGTGAGATTTCGAAGACAGCAGTCCACTTTTTCAATGAAGGACAGAGGATAAATGGAATACTTACCGAACCAGAGCTTCTGCAGACTCCTGCGCCTGTAATAATTCTTCTTCATGGATTCCTTGGACATATGGATGATCTATTAGTAAACGATTCAGAAGAATCGCTTTTTGAGATGACTGCGAGAATCTTCGCCGAAAGAGGCATCTCATCTCTAAGGTTTGACTTCAGAGGATCCGGGATTAGTGAAGGAGAGTGGAAGGATACTACCTTCAACAAACAGGTATCTGACGCAATTTCATCGATCTCCTTCCTTCAATCACTCGAGAACGCTGACAGCAACAGGATCGGAGTTGTCGGCCTCAGTCAAGGTGGTCTAGTGGCAGCTTGTCTCGCCGCCCGCGATTCCAGAGTAAGGAGTGTTGCTCTCTGGTCGGCCGTTGCTATACCCATTCACACATATTCCGCACTGCTAGGAGTAGACTCTGTCGAGCGAGCCACGAACGCGACTCCCTTTGAGGAAATAGTGGCAAGCATCTCTTGGGGGGGAATTACTGTGCTGAGAAAGGAGTTTTTCGACGAGTTGTTTTCAGTGAATCCTGTGGCAGAAATTGTATCCTACACAGGACCGCTTCTCGTCGTTTCGGGTCTGAAGGATGATCTTGTCTTTCCCCAACCAGAAGTCTCTAGACTTTTCATTACGTACCATAAAGGGGTAAACAGACTGCTTGAACAGGACTCCGGTCACATCTTCGATCTTTTCGACAGGCAAGATAAGGTGAGGGAGATCATTGAAGCTACTCTGGAATGGTTTATAATAACTCTTTAGCATTTAGGAGGTGTGTTGTGAGACTTAAAGGAAAAAGAGTGGTGGTCTTGGTTGAAAATGGATTTGAGGATCTCGAATTCTGGGTCCCCGTGATGCGTCTTCTAGAGGAAGGGGCAGAAGTAATCATAGCTGGCAAAGAAAAAGACAAGCAATTCAGCGGTAAGGGATGTCTTCAGGCAGTATCCGACTCAGACTTCGAGTCGATAGATGTTTCAAGGCTGGATGGAGTTCTTATACCCGGAGGGTGGGCTCCCGACAAACTGAGACGATATGAAGAAGTAAAAAAGTTAGTAAAGAGCGCTCATGAAAGGAGAAAAGTTATTGGGATGATATGTCACGCGGGCCTTGTCGGCATTTCAGCCGGAATCGTAGAAGGTTCAAAATCTGTCGGAAGCGAAGGAATAAAAGATGACCTAATAAATGCTGGTGCAGTTTGGGTAGACGAGCCAGCATTGGTTGATGGCAATCTAGTTTGGGGAAGAGTTGTGAAGGACATCCCTGACTTCTGCAGGAAACTGGTCGAAACTTTAGAAAATGGAATCCGTTAACTCAGTCAGATGGTGTCATGATAAGAACAGATCGGCAATCGGGTTCGCCGAGTAGAATCTAATTTATCCATTCTCTCTTCACTATTGGTTCTGCTTCTAACCCTTGCCCTAATACTGCTATACAAATTCCTCAAGTATTGGGTTGAAATCCGATAGAATTTATAGTATTATTAAAAAACCCTACCCCCGGAGGGGGAGGTACCCGATAGAAGAGGTGATACGATGATGTTCTTTGGATTCCTAATAGTAATCTTTGCTATAGTATTCTTTCTTAAACCCGACATCTTGAAGAGTCGAATGGCTGTCTCCTCCTCATATGATAAAGAAATGAGAGTTCTCAGAGAAAGATTGGCTAACGGAGAGATCTCTATCGAGCAGTACGAGGAACTGAAAAAAACACTGTCCGAGGAGAAATAAGATGAGTTTTGAGAAGAATCATATGAAAGAAGAGTATTTCGTTGAAGGTATGACCTGCGCAGCCTGTGCAAAAGCGGTTGAAAGAGCTGCCTTGAAAATCGCAGGGGTGAAGAGTGCGACCGTCAATCTTTCAACGGAAAGACTTTCTATCGAAGCTGCAAACAAAATAGATAGAGAAATGCTGTTTGAAACAGTGGAAAACTCTGGCTACTCGCTCAAAGAAGTGAAGTCCGGAAGAAAGGCCGTAATGGAAATTGATGGCATGACCTGCGCAGCATGTTCTGTAGCTGTTGAGAAAGCGATCGGTAGACTAGAAGGTATCAAGAGCGTCAGCGTGAATCTATCCTCAGATACCGTTTCCTTTGAGTATGATCCCGACGCTCTTAGAATCGGTCAAGTTAAGGCGGCCGTCGAAAAGGCAGGCTATAAGGCTGGAGGCCTCATAACGGAAAACCTTGCAGCAAGCCGCTTAAGAAAAGAGGCGGCGACGCTCTCTTACAAGAGGAAGCTGGTATTCTCCGCAATCTTTGCTCTGCCCTTGTTGATAGTTGCCATGGGCCATATGGTCGGGCTCAGATTGCCCATAATCATAGATCCTCATATAAATCCGTTGAACTTCGCTATGATTCAGCTGTTCTTAACAGTCCCGATAGTAATTGCCGGAAAGGATTTTTATCTTAAGGGAATACCGAATCTCTTCAGAGGCAATCCAAATATGGATAGTCTTGTTGGTCTCGGAACAGGCGCAGCGTTTGCGTACGGTATCTTTGCAACGGCTCAAATCGCTCTTGGTAACCACGTTTACGTAGCAGATCTCTATTTTGAATCGGCAGGAGTGATTATTGCTTTGATCTCGCTTGGTAAATATCTAGAGAACCTTTCGAGAGGCAGAACTTCCGATGCAATAATGAAGTTAATTAGTCTATCTCCGGAAACGGCTTATGTGAAGAGGGGCAACGGCTTCGAAGAAATTGCGATCGAGGAAACCGAGGTTGGAGATACTCTCCTTGTCAAGCCCGGAATGAGAATTCCGGTAGACGGGGAAATCTTGGAAGGAACGAGCTCCATCGATCAATCGGTAATAACCGGGGAATCTATCCCCGTTGACGTTCAGAAGGGTGCTAAGGTGATCGGCGGCACAACAAACATCAGCGGAATATTTGAGATGAAGGCTACTGTAGTAGGGAGCGATACAGTTTTATCGAGAATAATAAAGCTCGTTGAAGATGCTCAGTCTTCTAAGGCTCCGATAGCAAGGATGGCAGATATCGTGAGCGGCTACTTCGTGCCCTTTGTACTTATTGCTGCTGCAGTCACCTTTCTTACTTGGATACTCCTAGGCTACGGATTCGCGTTCTCCATGTCAATGATGATCGCAGTCCTTGTGATTGCCTGTCCTTGCGCCCTGGGACTCGCTACTCCTACAGCAATCATGGTCGGCACAGGAAAGGGAGCAGAGTTGGGGATTCTCTTTAGAAACGGAGAAGCTCTGGAAGTAACCCATAAGGTTGATGCTATCGTATTCGACAAGACAGGAACCATAACGCGAGGAAGACCTGAGCTTGTAGACATTCACACAATGGGATCTCTAGATCGCGATCAGGTATTACAACTGTCTGCAAGCATCGCCAGAAGAAGCTCTCATCCTCTAGACTCGGCTATTTCGATTGCTTATTACGGCACATTGCTGCAAGTCTCTTCATTCGAGGCTTACCCTGGAAAGGGAATCATCGCAGTAGTTAACGGGAGAGAGGTACGAATCGGGAATCACCATTTTGTTGGTCTATCTGCGGAAGAGATGGAGTTAGTGGACAAGGTTTCCAGCAAGGGAATGACCCCCGTTTCTGTCTCCGTAGACGGCAAACCGGCGGCGGTGTTTGGAATTGCAGATGTTGTGAAAGAAAATTCTTTGGAAGCCGTATCAACGCTGAAAGAAATGGGAATAGATACCTATATTATGACGGGAGACAATACTAGGACCGCGAAAGCAATCGCAGAACAGGTAGGAATCGAGAATGTCCTTGCCGAAGTAATGCCCGAAGACAAGGCGAGAAAGGTTGCTGATCTTAAGAAAGAAGGCAAGACCGTCATGATGGTTGGCGACGGGATAAACGATTCCCCAGCACTGGCGGAGGCCGATATAAGCATTGCCGTCGGATCGGGAACCGACATCGCTATCGAGTCTTCAGACGTCGTTCTTATCAGCGACAATCTTAATAATGTTCCGAAGGCAATAAAGCTATCCAGAGCAACCATCAGAAACATCAAAGAGAATCTCTTCTGGGCCTTTTTCTATAACGTTATTGGAATACCAGTGGCAGCCGGTCTCCTTTACAAAGTGGCCGGAATAAAGCTTAACCCTATGATAGCCGGTGCAGCCATGGCCTTTTCCAGTGTTAGTGTAGTCGCAAACGCACTGAGGTTGAAGAGAGTACGAATCTAGAAGGAGGAATACTATGAAGCTTGAAATTGGAGGAATGAGCTGTAATCACTGCAAAATGCGAGTGGAAAGAGCGTTGAAGTCTGTGGAAGGCGTGGAGGACGCAGTGGTAGACATTGATGAAGGAATCGCAGAAATCTTCACAACCAAGAATATTGAAGAGAACCGCTTGAGAGAGAGTATTGAAGATGCAGGTTATTCATTTAGGGGAATCAGAGAGTAATTATGAATACACATTCTCATCACAAACACGACGGGGCTCTCAAGATTCTTAAGACTGCCAGAGGTCAGATAGACGGCATAATCAAGATGATAGAAGAAGAGAGATACTGCATAGATATTTCCACTCAGCTTCTCGCTGTCATCTCGCTCCTCAAAAAGGCAAACACAACAGTTGTAAACAAGCATATCGAAACCTGCATAAGAGAAGCAGTGGTTTCCGGCAATATTGAAGAGAAGATAGCGGAGCTGGAAACACTCATGAAATATATAGAGAAGAGCCTCTAGTCTCCAGCTGGAGGTTCGTTCTTCATGTCTTGAGAATCTCTGAACAGTTCTTGAAGATCCTCGATAACCTCCTGAAGCTCATTGTCTTCTACTTGCCATAAGTCTTCAATTCTCTGCTTCAGAAAAGAATTTCTCTCTTCGACAGCCATCAGGTAATAGCTTAGAAGTCTTCTCCTGTGGGAACTCATCGCTGCTATCTTTCTCAGAGAATCCACCTTTATCTCTCTTTCCGCATCTATGAGATCTCCTATCGTTAGGACGATGTCATCTAGTTTCCACTGAACGTCGTCCGATAGGACGGCCAGAGTCTTCCTGATCTTCTCAAGTGCTTCCACCCGTTTTACCATCCGGTTCCCCCAAACGTCCCTTGCGGTCTTCTGCTTCTGGATGTCTGATTATAAGACTTAGCACTGCACCCAAAACACTCAGAACCGCTGAGACCAAGTAACTTATCCCGTATCCACCCGTAAGGTCGCGCGCAATCCCACCTAGCAAAGGGCCGATGACTCCACCTACACCCCAGGCCGTTATCATTACCCCGTAATTCAGTCCAAGATTCTTCACACCGTAGAAATCGGCAGTTACAACCGGAAAGATTGCGAGCATTCCGCCAAAAGTGAATCCCACAACGCTCTTCCCTATCAACAGAGCAACAGGGTTGGTGAATGAACTGAAAAGGAAGTATATGAGAGCCTGAATGGCAAACATAGTGAATAGGGTGGCCGTTCTTCCAATATAATCAGATATCGTGCCCCAAGTTACCCGGCCAATGAAATTGAAAATCGCATAAACAACCACCAGCAGAAATCCATTGCTAATTGATGCCTGCTCTAGCCCTATCTTCGACATCTGACCGATAATGAGCAGTCCTGCAAACGTACCAAAGAAGAACATGGTCCACTAAATATAGAACTGCGGTGTCTTCATCATTTCGGACAATGAGTAATCCTTTGTCGCCAGCCTATGGGTTCTTCTAGGCTTCTTCTTAAGTTTTACCTTTTCCACACCATCGGAAGGGTTGGAGATTAGGAAGGTGAAGGAAAAGACAATCAGAATCAGAAAGAAGAGAACACCAAGAATCACCAAAGCCGTCGGCAGTCCAAACATAGCAATGAGGCTCGAAGTCAGCGGCGCTATATACACAGGTGCCAATCCAAAACCGCTAACAACAATACCTGATATCAGCCCTCTGTGATCGGGATGAAACCACTTGACCACGACCGGTGTTGGCTACGAATAGCCAAATCCCATCGCAAGCCCGAACACGAACCCGAAAAAGAAGGTTAACCCGGCTACGGTAAGATTCATCCCCGAGAAGATAAAACCCATCCCCGCAAGAAGTGAGGATACGAAAAGAACTGGCTTTGGACCGAATCTATCCTGCAGCTTTCCTCCTGGAATCATGCTTAAAGCAAAGACCGCTGAAGCAAGCATATAAGGAATCTGAGTCTGCGTTGCTGTCCAGTTGAAGTCGTCTATCAAGGCCGCTGAGATAATTCCCCACGAATAAAGGACCCCGAGAGTCAAATTGACCCCAAACCACTAAAGACTACGAGTTAGGCTTTCCTGTCGTTTTCCACAGATTTGTCCTCCTGATAAATGATGCTAATTGCCGGGCAGATCTGTTTAGTCGGTTCGTAGTGCCGAAAATCACTTAGATGTACTATCCTTAGCGAGAAAAAGCGATCCGTGAGATTGCAGTCACTTCTTCTTGGCTTTCAGAAGGCCGGAGTAAGAACTTGTGAAGCCATGCTGGAAGTGCATCAGTTGCCACTTGCCATCTGCTTTCACAACAAGTGCCGAACCGAATATCTCTACTCTCCTGAATGCAGCTTTTCTTGCGATTTTCATACCTCGTTTCCATGAAACAAAACAGAACGAGGTTCTTTCAACTGTAACTTCCCAAGATATCGGCTCAAAGAGAACCCCAAATGAATCAAACTCCTTTTCCAGAAGCTCAAGAAACTCACCCTTCCCATTACTTACGAGCCCTTCGGGATTCACATAGGTAATATCAGCACAGCATAGCGATTCGATTGACTCGAGATCGTGATTTCTATAACTGTCAAAGAAGATCTCAACTACTTCCTTAGGCGATATCTTGCCATGCTCCATCAACTCACACCTCACTCTTTGTCACTAGTAAGATTTTATCATCAACCTGCCGATCATCTGTGTACAAGATGAGGCTATTTATGAAAGACAAAACAATATAATCTTCCCGAAGAAGGGAGGTGGATCATGCGGAAAGTTCTCGCTTCGATTATTGCGATTCTCCTTTTCATTTCGTTACTTCCGGGGCTTACGTTGAGGATGGGGATTGAAGGTCTCTCAATATTCGGTCTGTCCTTTGAGATGGATTCTGGTCTTTGCTTTGGATTTGGAGCATACCGCCGATCACGATATTCGGACCGGCAGCCCCTGGCCTTTTTCTTTCACAGGGGGATACAGTTGCTCATCGATAATGCTACGAAAGGATAGAATGGAAGTTTCAGCGCTTATGAGAGGTTGCCTGGAAGCGATCATCTCCGAATCGTTTAGTCTCGCAGCAGTTCTGGGCGTGCTTGTGGAAACGAAATGAAATATCTCACCTGGACTTAAGGCCGGATCCCAGCTAGGATTGAACCTGAACGTAGTTCAAAGAATCATTTCTCCAGAAACCAGCTTCGTCCCGATGGGTCAAGTAGGTCTAGTAATCGATTTCTAAATGAATCTATGGTTTCTTAAATCTTAGCGTCTTTAACTCCCCGATCTCCCTGAATCCAAGTCGATTGTAGATTCTACCCGTATCAGGATTGTCGTAGAGCAGACAGGGAGTCTTTCCTTCGGCAAGGAGATCCCCGCAGAGTCTGGATACTACTGCCGATGCCAGGCCTCGCCCTCTATGGTCCTTCCTAGTTGCAACTGCAATGATCATCGCCATATCGCAACTCTCGGAAGTACTGGCAGCCGTAGCCAGGATCTCACTATCTTCTTCTATTATATATCTACGGGTACTTCCATCTCTAAGTGTAGCCATGAAAGACTCTTCTTCCGTAGCATGAAACTCTTCTACTGAGCAAAGAAATTCCAGAAGCTTTGCGGCATCCTTCATCGTTGCTCTTCTCACTTCAAATACAGACTCGACAAGGTTGGGTTCCTTCATGACGGCAAAACGCAGAGCGTCCTCTTCCTCACACATCCCACTAAGATACGGAACCATTTTGTCTATCCCGTATACGCTTCCGGTAAGCATCATTGCCCGAACATCCCTCTTTATGATACCTGCAGCTTCTCGAAAATCCATTCTACTGGAATCGGCTAGAATGAAGAACTTGTAGTAACGAAGGAGGACACCTTTCGGGTCGTCTAGATCTCCATCGAGGAATATCTCCATATGCTCTGAATCGGAACTCGTATTCTCGATATCTCCAATAATGAACATGTTGAACTCCTTGTTTCTGTACAGAAAAGGAAGGAGTCTCTTCCATTCACTTCCTTCGATCTTCTTCAAAGAAACACCCCCCGCATTTACGGATATATAGAAGACTATACCAGCTTGAATTCGATTTCGACTGACAATACCGAGTTCGTGACTTATGTCACGTACTTGACTCTCTGTTTGCTATAGACTCTGAATGAAAGGAGAGATGATTATGTCTAGCAAAAAAGCTGCAACACTAAGAGTTATCGTGGAGGTCCTTTTTCTCGCTCTCTTCGTATTCTTGCTGCGAAACAGGGATTTGCAGAGATGGTTCTTGATATTCGGCGTTGGACTTCTGGGAGCTCTCTTTCTGGGGAGAGTCTATTGTGGATGGATCTGCCCCATGGAGACCCTGTTCAGACCAATAGACTGGTTGTATGCGAAATTGAGGCTGAAGAGGCTAAGAACGCCGGCGATATTCAAGAACGGCGTATTCAGATGGACGATTCTGATACTCTTTGTGGTGCTTATGATTGCGGTTAGGGTTTTCAAAATCAAGATCAATCTCCTTCTTTACATCACAGTGTTTTCGGTATTGGTTACTCTGATATTTGAGGAGGAGTTCTGGCACAGGTACATGTGTCCCTTTGGGACGCTACTAACGTTTTTCTCGAAGAAACCGTTTTTCGGTATGAAGATTGACAAACCTTCATGCGTATCCTGCGGAATCTGCCAGAAGGTCTGCCCCGTTAGCGCCATAGAAAAAGAGAGTGATGGAATGAAGATAGACAATTCAGAGTGCCTCGTTTGCCTCAAGTGCAAGGAAAAGTGTCCTAAACTGTCAATAACATACTCTAGATCCGAGTGATTGAATACCCTTAGTAGTGATGCTTTCTGCAAACACTTATTCATCGTCCCGCACTCTTCGGGACGGTTATTTTCGTTGTCATCATAACCTTTTGTTGCCTGGCTGTTTAATGCTAGAATGATTCTAGACTACTGCAGAGCGAGGCGTTTATGTGACGATTGAAGAAGGTAGCGACAAACTGGCGAAATCCATCCTCGCTCTTCAGGAGCAAATGAAAGAACTGGATTGTATCTACAAGATCTCCAGCGCGCTTCACGGATCCTCGACGGCAAATGAAGCGGTCGGTCTGTTAATTGATCAGCTTCCCAAAGGATTCAGGTTCACCGATCAAGTATCTATAAGAATCGAATTCAACGGGAGTATTTGGAATTCTGGAGACAATTGGTCGAACGAAAGGGCGATCTCTTCCGACATAGTCGTAAATGGAAAGAAGATGGGAGAGGTAAGTGTATCGCTTATCAACGAATCACTCTTCAAAGATGAACCTTTCCTGAAAGAAGAGAGGAAGCTACTCTTATCCGCGACTTCGGTTCTTTCAAATACCCTAGAGAGAATCTCGATTCAGGACGATATGAAGGACAGTCTAGAAAGGTTGACTTTTGCAATAGACGCCTCGGAAGAAGGTGTGTGGGATTGGAATATCAAGACCGGTCACGTTTTCTTCTCAAGAAGATGGAAGGAGATGCTGGGTTTCTCTGATGAAGAGATCTCCAGTAGCGTAGAGGAATGGAAGAAGAGAGTTCATCCGGAAGATCTCGCTGAAGTGGAGTCTCTTCTGGAGAAATGCCTTACAGGCAAGACACCCAATTATCAGCTGGAGTATAGGCTTATTGGGAAGGACGGCTCGTCTGTCTGGGTTCTCGACAGTGGAAAGGTAGTATCGAGGAACGGTAGCGGCGAACCCTTGAGAATGGTCGGGATCCATACGGATCTAACACAGCACAGAGCGGCCGAAATGAGACTCCAAAGGCTCAACAAGTTGCTAACACTGATGTTCAGGGCAAATGAGTTCTTAATTCATGCAAAGGAAGAAGCATCTCTTCTCAATGGACTTTGTGATATCGTCGCCAAGATTGGAGATTTCCCGCTTGCCTGGGTAGCTTTTAAGAGGCCCGGAGAAAAGACTCTTGACCCGGTTGCCGTCAGCGGAAAGGCAAAGGACTATCCGTTTGAAGTTGCAATTACCTGGGATGAAAGCGAACTGAGCAGAAGTGCCATAGGAAAAGCTATTAAGACCGGAATGACCATTATTACCAGGAGTATTGATCGTTCCCCCGATTATCTGCCTTGGAAAGACACTGTTTTGAAGTACGGGCTGAAAGCCTCGGTTGCAATCCCTCTTTTAGTCGATAAGAGGGTAATAGGCAGCCTGGTGATTTACTCGGAGTATGAAGACGCTTTTGATAGCGAGGAAGTTCGACTCTTGGAGGAGCTTGCTGAAGACATCTCATTCGGCATTTCATCAATGAGAATTGAAGCTCAGCTAGAACACCAGAGCGGAGTTCTTTCCTCAATTAGAAGAGTTAATCGTCTGATCGTTACCGAAAATGATATCGATGATCTCATAAAGAAGAGTGCCGAGTTGATGACCGGCTCCAGAGGGTTTGAGAGATGCATGATTCTGTTGACCAATAATGGGGACCTTTCAAGCTGGGCCGCCTCGGGCTTCAGCAGATCTCAACTGCTGGAAATAGAATCCAGTTTAGAATCAGGTCATATTCCTCCCATGCTGAGAGAGGCAATGGAAAGGGAAGGCGTTATTTCGATCGAAAGTAAGGAATACCACGAGAAGTGCTTGACATTTAGCGACTCCGGTGATCTTGCGGTGTTTGCAAAAGGCTTAAGAGTTGCTGACAACTGCATGGGGGCCATGGCAGTTGTCATTAAGGCAAGTTTCTATCTTTCAAAGGAAGAAAGAGAGCTCTTCTCCGAAATAGTCGACGATATCTCTTACGCAATCTACAAGCTCAAGCTTGAGAAGAACGAGAAACTTCTCCAGAGAAGATTCTCTCTGTTCATGGATAGACTTCCCGGAGCGGTATTCATTTCGGACAGCAATTTGAGAATGACATACTTCAACGATTTTGCAAGCAAGATGTTCGGGTTCAAGGACGACTGGATTGGAAGAGATCCGAAGGAAAACTACCCCGGAAAGCTAGGCAGAGATATACTTGACGACGACCTGCGAACTCAGAATGGAGAACAGATAGTGAGGGAAGAAAGGATTATGGCTGCCGACGGTCAGGAGAAGATCCTCTATGTACAGAAATTCCCCATACCTTCCGAAGGCGACAAACCGATGATCGCCGCTATCGCTCTGGACATTACAAGTCGAAGGATTGCCGAAATGGCCCTTAAGAGGCTTGGGAGTGTCATAGATCTCTCGTTCAATGAGATGTATTTGTTCGACCCGGACTCATTGCGTTTCCTTCAAGCGAATAGAGGAGCTACGGAAAACTCGGGTTACACTCTTGATGAACTGCGTAAAATGACTCCTCTGGATCTGCAACTCAAGATGGATAGAGGAGTTTTTGAGGAAGTTCTGAACAGACTCAAAAAAGACCCGATGTCCTATGAAGTCTTTGAGACCGAGCATGTCAGAAAAGACGGAACTGCCTATCCCGTGGAAGTGAGACTTCAACTACATGAAGACGAATATGAGCGTGTATTCGTCGCGATTGTTCTAGATATTACCGAAAGAAAGAGATCAGAGGAGTCGGTTCAAAGAAGCCTTGAATCACTAATAAACACACTGTCATCTCTTGTCGAGGCGAGAGATCCATACACTTCCGGCCATCAGAAACGGGTGAGTGAGCTTTCAGTTGCTATTGCCCGAAGACTATATTCAGATAATGATGAATACAAGGACATTATCGAATCGATTCGAGTTGCCGCGTTGCTTCACGACATAGGAAAGAGTGCGGTACCGACAGAAATACTGACAAAGCCCGTGAGACTTAACGATCTCGAGTATCACCTTGTTAGAGAGCATTCTGCAAAGGGTTACGAAATACTTAAGGGAGTCTATTTCCCGTGGCCTATAGCGGAAATAGTGTTCCAGCATCATGAAAGGCTTGACGGCTCGGGTTACCCTCGAGGACTTAAGGGAGACGATATTAGAATTGAAGCCCGAATAATCGCCGTAGCCGATGTTGTTGAAGCTATGTCTTCACACAGACCATACAGAGCTTCGCTGGGAATGGACAAGGCCCTTGAAGAGATAATCCAAAACTCGGGCAAGTATTACGACAGAAAGGTCGTTAATGTCTGCCTAGAAGTCTTCGACGAGGGATTTGAGTTCAAATCCTAAAGCTCTGATACTCTCTCAAGAATGAAGTTGTTCGTTGTTGATTCCTCGCCACCTGCCGAAGGCAGCATTCCGACCTGGCCGTTCTTGCCGGCCTTGCGTCTGAAGTTTTATTCCAGAATCACTTCCTGCGCAGAAGCGTCACCTCCCGACGTAGTCGGCCTCGCCTCTTGCCGAAGGCAGCTTTGCGTCCCCAGAGGCTTTTCTGTGCCTTGGCTCTTTCCCCGAAGGATCTTCTAAGAGAACCTCTGGTCAAGATGCTTCAGGTATGTCTTCACAGCTGAAGAGGTATTCTTCAGCACTTTACGGCTCATTCGGTCAAGTTCGCTTGTATCTTTACAAGCAACCAGAATGTCATAGTAATCTTTTGAGCACTCTATTCCGGAAAACATCGGCGGGTCCTCGTCGAGCAAAGTCTTGATTGATCGCTCGGTCTCGGGAAGAAGCCGCAATGCTTCCCTTCTCGTTGTTTTAGCCACGACTTCTAGGGATTTTGGATCGTTGGGCTCCGCGGTCTTGATCTCTTCAATGTACGTACCGTACTCTCTCCAAAGCCGGTAGCCTAAGTACCTGTCGTGGAATTTGTGGAATGTGCTTATCTTCTTGAACTGCCTCTTGTAAAGAAAAGGAATCTTGAGTACTTCGAAGAGGGTCCCCGGAGAGGTGTGGTACGGGGTTCCGCAGTCTTCAAGATAGTGAATTGCTCTGGCCGCAAATCTCAGAGCCCAGTACCTGTCACCCTTTTGCATAGCTAGTTCGCTCATTTGATCGAAATGAAGAAATCTCTTTGTCACTTCGCCAAAGCGAAGTATGATGTGATACTCTTCATGTCGCCACATTCCGCTGCTTCCCATAAACCTTTGCAGTGGAGAGAGCTTTAGGTCTCTATCCATTCCAAAATCAGGTTCATAAGAGTAGACGGTCATTATCTGCCAGGCGGGGGCTTTGCCCTCGATCGGCAACGAATTCTCGAAGAAATCCAACCGCAGCTCTTCGTCCGAATCGGAAAGGTACTGTCGCCCCAGATAATCTTCGAAGCCTCTCTCTGAAAGACTGTAAGGGCCTGGGTCTTCTTCTTCATAAGTATAAGGCGTAACCTCTACTTTCTCAGAGAGAAAGCCCTTGCACCTATCCAGACAGTAATAGGTCAGAACATCATGACCATCCATATCAGCTCTTTATGACCCATGCACTTTTCTTTGAGAAGAAAAGTTCGGTTTCCTTGCCTACAACGGGAAACTTTCTTTCAATTGGGT
This sequence comes from Mesotoga sp. Brook.08.105.5.1, assembly GCF_002752635.1. Classification (NCBI taxonomy): domain Bacteria; kingdom Thermotogati; phylum Thermotogota; class Thermotogae; order Kosmotogales; family Kosmotogaceae; genus Mesotoga; species Mesotoga sp. Brook.08.105.5.1. The sequence continues at coordinate 33,121 of NZ_AYTW01000013.1, read as the reverse complement.
TGAAAGTCACTGCGTTCAACCTCTTTCCATCCGGAAGCTCTATCTCATATTCAACATTCGATCCGAGGAAGACATACTTCAAGACCTTCCCATTAAGAATATTGATCTTGTCTTCTTCCCTGTCAGAAAGGGATTCCGGTCTCAATACTATCCTAACACTGTCTCCGACAGCGAATTCACCTCCCTTACTGCCTACAAACCTCTTTCCCAGAGAGCTGCACAACACGGTCACTGAGTCGCCGTCGACAGATTCCACTTCCCCGTCGATGAAATTGACCCGTCCGATGAAGTCTGCTACAAAACTGTTCTGTGGTCTGGCGTAGATATCAAACGGACTTCCTATTTGCATTACTTTTCCGTCGTTCATTACCACAATGACATCGGAAATACTCATCGCCTCTACCTGGTCGTGAGTAACGTACACACTGGTGATGTCAACCTCTTGCTGTATTCGACGGATTTCGAGCCTCATCGATTCCCTTAATTTCGCATCGAGATTCGAGAGCGGCTCATCAAAAAGAAGAACGCTCGGCTCCATAACAAGGCTTCTCGCCAATGCAACTCTCTGCTGTTGACCGCCGGACAGTTGATCGGGCCGTCTCTTTTCAAGACCCTTAAGACCCACCAGGTCTGTCATCTCCCGTATCTTTTTCTTCATGGTTTTCTTATCAAGTCTCTTCAGCTTCAGACCAAAAGCGATATTCTCCTCCACAGTTAGGTGAGGGAAGAGAGCGTAACTCTGGAAGACCATCGAAATGCTCCTCCTATTGGGAGGCAGGTTTGTGACGTCCTTTCCATCCAGCAAAACTCGACCATTTGTCGGAACTTCGAACCCGGCAATGATTCTCAATGTGGTCGTCTTTCCACATCCCGAAGGACCCAGGAGTGTTACAAGCTGCCCCTTCCCGATTTCTTGATCGAAGTCGTCAACGGCGACTGTTTGTGTACCATAACTCGTGAAGACTTTTCTAACATTTCTCAGAATCAGACTCATGTAATCACCCCTGTCCCGCCGTTCCACCGCTGGATAGACTAATTTTGTTCTTCAGGAAGATCTTCAATATAAGAATGAAGCTCATAATCATACCGATCAACAGCACAGAAAAGGCACATGCTTCCGATAGACGTCCGGAATCACTCTGACTCAGTATCTGAACTGTTATCAGGTTCCATCTGGCCGAAACAAGAAATATCGCCGCGCTGATTGCAGTCATCGCCCTTACAAAGGCAAAGACTAGAGCGGAGAAGAAGGCCGGCATAATAAGGGGCAGCGTCACTTTCCTGAAAACCTGCCTGTTATCTGCTCCAAGTGTATATGCCGCCTCTTCGATCGCAGGATCTACCTGGTTGAGCAAAGCAACACCCGACTGTATTCCAACGGGTATATATCTGAAGACGAAATTGAGAACGAGTATTGCCAAAGTACCAGTCAGCAGCAACGGAGGCTTGTTGAATGCAAGAATATAACCTATTCCGATTACTGTTCCCGGAACTGCGAAACTTAGCATTGAAGTGAATTCCATTACTCTTCTTCCGGGAAAGACTTTACGAACCAGAAGAAACGCGATTATCATGCCAAGAACGGCAGATATCGGCGTGGATGTGAAAGCAATAATGAGAGTGTCCTTGATTGCTTCCAGTCCAACATCAAAGACGTATCTGAAATTCTCGAGGGTGAAGGTGTTGTTCATCCCCCACGCCTTAACGAAAGCTCCCCAGAATATAGTTGCATAAATAGTCAGCGTGAAGACCGCAATTAACATACATAGGGAGAATAGAATCCATTTCACCGGTTTACTGACGCTTTTCAGGACGGAAGTCGTCGGTTTCCCTGTAACCGTGACGTACTTCTTCTTCCCCACCCAGTACTTCTGGATTACGAATGCCACTATGGAAGGGAATAGCAACCAGACCGCGAGGGCAGCGCCCCCTCTAGTATCAAACATTCCGGTTATTTGCAGGTATGCCTGAACTGAGAGCACGGGAAATTTGCTGCCTGCAAGAATCAAAGGATTTCCAAAGTCGGCGAGTGATTCTATGAATAGAACGAGCATTGTGCTGGCAATACCCGGAACCGACATCGGAAGAATTACCTTTCTGAAAGCCTGCCATCGATTGGCACCGAGATTGAAGGCGGCATCCTCAAGTGTCGGACTGATAGTTCCTATAACGCCGTCCAATGTGATGAAGGCAACCGGAAAAAAGCAGACCACCTGGGCCATCATGAGACCCCATAAACCGTACACCGGGAAATTCCTGATCCCGAATATCCCGGCGGTAATGATCCCGTTGAATCCGAATAGCATTATGATAGAAAGTGCGCCAATAAACGGTGGAAAGACTATCGGCAGAACGGCAACGGTTCTGAAAAAGCCCTTCAGCGGAATATCCGTTCTGTTAAGAGTGTAAGCAAACAGATACCCGACAAGCATTCCGAATATTGCCGTAAGGCCAGCCACCAAAAGGCTGTTGAAGAAGCCCTGCCTCAGGTATCGATTCGAGAAGGCGTGGCTGTACGCGCTCAGGTCAAATCCGCCCTCCTTGTCGGTCATACTGACCGCGAAAACCCTGAATAGGGGATAGACAATGAATATTGCCAGGGCAGCGAATATCAGGAGTATTATCAAAAGCAGAACTGGATCCCTAAGAAGATTCAGAAACCTATTTTTTGCTTCTTCTCCCCTTATAGCCACAGGACGACCTCCTATTAAAAAGGGGGATTTCTCCCCCTCAAAGCAAATCTAAGTGATCGTTAGTATGGAAGCACTTCGTTAATCCATCTTTCGATAAGTCTGGTCTTGTTTTCTGCAGCCCAGGATGGATCTACTGAAACAAGGTTAATGGTCGAAAGAGGCTGCAGACTGCCGAAGTCAACATCTGGCCTGATCGGGTAGAAGAAGGTTTTTTGATCAACCACCTGCTGCTGACCGGCTTTTGACACAACCCAGTCAATTAACTTCTGGGCATCGGTGAGATTCCTGGCACCCTTTAGAATCGAAACGGATGCCACTTCGTATGGTACGCCCTCCTTAGGGAAAACCACGGTGACGGGATATCCCTGTTCCATGAACTGGAAGAAAGCAGGGGTGAACTGAATTCCAAGCGCAACCTGACCGGGGCCGACGGCCTTGGAGGGTCCAGTTCCGCTCTGTGTGTAGGTCTGGATGTTTGGAGCGAGGTTTTTCAGATACTCGAAAGCCCCGTCTTCACCGTAAATCTTCACGAGACCAGTTATCAGACTGTATGCAGTTCCTGAAGACTGTGGATTTGGATATTGTATCATTCTCCTGTATGAAGAATCAAGGAGATCTTCCCATGTTTCCGGTACAGAAGCTTTGATCTGCTCAATAACTGAAGTGTTCACTCCAACGCCAAGAGGATTCATGTAAATCGGGTGATAATAGCCCTCAACATCATAGAATTCTGGAGATACACCGTACACGCTCAGTGTCTTATAAGGCTGCGTAAGTCCCCTTTCCTTTGCAATAATGTGATTTTCCAAAGGAGCCCCAAACCAAACATCTGCCTGTGGATTGTTTGATTCTGCTTCGATTCGTGCAAGCGCCGGCCCGGATGAAAGAAATACGAAATCTACCTTGACTCCGGTCTCCTCTACAAATGCGTTCAATATCTTCCTTGCATTTGCCTCATCCACACTGGAATAAACCACCAGGTTTGAAAAGGCCGCTGCTACTAACATCAGAAAGATCGTAAGGATAAGAACTCGCTTCATAAATCCACCTCCTATTAGTGTAGCTATATTCTATCATCTGAACTGCTAAGTAGAATGTTTCCAAACTAATTCCTACAGACCTTGATCACATCAAATCTACCAAATCATCACTCACGAAATTGAGCATCGAGATCAAGCTTTGACAGTTCACCGATCATCTCAGTTTTTTCCAAAAATCAGCGAATGCAGTTATGAAAATATAGTTTCACTATGCTATTATTGTGAAAAGATAGTTTCATAAAATAAGTGATTAACTAATTCCTTCCCGAAAGGTTGATAACAATGGTATCCGAAGAAATAGCGAAAATTAAAGATGGTTTATCGCCAGCTTACAAAAGGATAGCAACCTGTATTCTCAAAGAATACTCGCAAGTGGGATTCATGTCCATTGAAGAACTCAGCTCTATGGCCTGCGCTAGCAAGGCATCTGTAGTGAGATTCTCTAGGCGTCTCGGTTTCTCGGGATTCAATGAACTGAAAAAGGCTATCCAGCGCGAACTTAGAAGAAGGCTATCTCCGTATGAAAAGATCGCAACGACAGAACTTGACATGGCTCCGGTGGAAAACCAGTTGAAATTGCTAAGACAGAATGAGATCAACAATCTCAAAAACACTCTGCACGGGATCAGAGAAGAAGAGCTTCACAAATGGGTAGACACTATAAGGACAGCCAGGAACATCTATTTCGGGGGCTTTGGCGCTACAAGACACGTGGTTTCGTTGATGCGGTACACAATCTCCGTTCTCCAGCGGAAGCCGACCTGGTTGTTGTCGGGATCGGTCTCCGACTTTTCCTTCAAAATAAAGCTTATGGAAAGAAATGACGCTCTGATAGTTATGACCTTTCCTCCATACTCAAAAGAAGTGGAATACATGATCGACTTTGCACGTGAAAGAACCGCAAGAACTCTGCTCGTTACAGATTCCATTGACTGTCCGGTCTATTCAAAAGCCTATTCGTCGATTTTGTGCGAGAACAACTCACTTCTGTTTGGCAATTCCTTCGTCGGACCCGTTGCAGTAGTGGAAATGATAGGGAACTTCATCATTCTAAGCGAGAAGAAGACCGGCATGGAGGAGATGAGAAGGTTGTTTGAGGTAGAGGAGAGAGGTTACAAGGCAATAAGTACTGAAGGAAAGAGCAAGTAGTTTCATCGCTTGTTTGTGAAGGCTCTAATTTGTGAAAAGAAAAAAGGAATCGAAGAGGGGAATTGACTTAGCCCACCGCGGCATCTGAATTGCTTTTTAAAGAGGAGTGTTCTTGTTTTCATCAAGGAAGATTCTATTGCTTGAAACGAGGTGTTTGCATGAAGGCCATCATTGTACACGGCGGTACCGGAAGTTTTAGTAGCGTAATAGACGCCGATGAACACAGAAGAGGAGTCGAAGAGGCTGTCAAGCAAGGATTCTCAACTCTTCAGAAGATGAACAACGCAGAAGAAGCCGTTGTTACCGCTGTGTCCGTGATGGAAGAAGATCCCACCTTTAACTGTGGCAGGGGATCGGCACTTACTTATCGCGGCGATATAGAAATGGATGCTGCGATAATGGACAACAACCTAAATGCGGGGGCGATTTCCGGACTTAAGAGAATTCTCCATCCCATAACGGTGGCACGGGCCGTCATGGAGCAAACCGATCATGTTTTGCTTGCCGGAGCCGAACTGGAGGAATTCGTTACAGTTCTAGGGTTTCCTAGGGAAGATGACCTGATCGTTCCGAAAAGACACCTTCAGTGGAAAGAAGAACTTGAAAAAATCGCCAGAGGCGAGAAGACTAGATTTGGAAAGAGCGTCAAGCTGGCAAAACAAGCCGAGAAATATCACTCTACCTGCGGTGCGGTCGCACTAGACGACCACGGAAGAATGGTCGCCGGAACATCCACGGGCGGAATGATGATGAAAAGTTTCGGTAGAGTGGGCGATAGCCCCATTTTGGGAGCAGGAACCTATGCGGACTCATTCGGTGCAGTCTCCGCAACGGGTCATGGAGAAAAGATCATGAAGCTCACACTGAGCAGGCTGGTCGCCTTCTTCATGGAACAATATCCCGCTCAAAAATCCGTAGACATCGCTCTCGAGAGAGCCAGATACTTCAACTGTGAATGTGGACTCATAGCGATCGACAGATATGGGAACATCGGAATTGGTCACACTGCCAAAGATATGTCTTGGGCCTTCATAAGAGAAGGGAATTCACCTGTAATCTTCTAGGTGTAACTAGCCCCCTGTTCTTCCACGGGAAGCTCTCTACTCTGCGACTTGAGTTTTCTAACGATCATGAATGCAAGAATAGCCGCAATGAAAAGTGTAAAGAAATCTGCAACTGTTTGAGAATAAATCACTCCGTTGAGTCCGAAAAATCTTGGCAAGACAATAACTGCGGGAATCAAGAAGAACCCCTGCTTCGACATCGAAAGCAAGCCAGCCGCGAAACCTTTTCCAAGTGCCTGGAACAAAACCGTGAAGGTTATCACGAAGCCGAATGTCGGGAAGAAAATACTCACCGCCCTCAAAGCTCTTGAGCCTACATCTATCACTTCGGGATCGTTGCTGAATACGCTCACTATTGAAGCGGGAATGACCATCCCTACAATCGCGAAAAGTGTCGCAAATACAGTAGTGACGATTATCGAAAACTTGAGAGCCTCGAACACTCTCAAGAATTTTCTTGCACCATAGTTATAGCCGGCAACTGGCTGAAAAGCTTGACCATGGCCAAATAGGACCATCATTCCAAGCATGAGCACTCTCATGGTTATCCCAACGGCCGCAACGGCGTGATCTCCGTAAGTCCCTGCAGCATTGTTAAGAAGAGCAACAGAGAAGCTCGACAGAGACTGCCTCAAAAAGGTTGGCAATCCGATCTTGAAGATCTCGGAGTATATGTGAAGCGAAAACCGATATAGCCTGATAGATAGGTTTGTGTAACTCTTCCTACGAACGAAGTACTCGAGGATTATAATCGTCGAAACAGACTGAGAGATTACAGTTGCGACGGCCGCCCCAGTTATTCCCATTCCAAGGCCAAATATGAAAACCGGATCGAGAGCGACATTCAGTAGAGCTCCCGATACCATGGCAACCATGAATCTCTTGGCGTTACCCTCCGCTCTAACTAGGTTGTTCATGGTCATATTCATCATGGTGAAGATCGATCCCATAATGATTATCATTGTGTATTCCCTAGCATATTCCATTATTGTCTCAGTTGCGCCAAAAGCAGCCAGGAGCGGGTCCAAGAATATCAATCCAAGGAATGTAAAGACTATCCCGGTCGCCAGACTCGTAAATAGAGCCGTAGATGCCGCTTTGTCGGCCTGTTGCTTATCTCCTGCGCCAAGCAAACGCGAGACATACGAAGCCGCTCCCACGCCATAAGTCAGACCAACGGCTCCAATCAGATTGAATATCGGAAAAGCGACTGCAACTGCGCCTACGGCGCTTGTGCCTATCCGCCCAATGAAGAAAGTATCGACTAGATTGTAGATAGCATTTGTCAACATTGCAATTATTGAAGGGATCGAAAGACCTATGAGAAGCGAAGGGATCTTCATCGTCCCCATTGCTCTCGCTCTTTCTTGGGAACTTCTGAATCTCAAGCAAAACCCTCCATTTCAGAGACGACCTGCTATCATAATACACTAATCGAGTCCAGTTGGCAGGCATGCAAGGAACATATAGCTAACGAATCCTATTTGCCGGGTTTCTTGTGAAGTGTTCCCCTTAACTTAGAAGCAAATGTACCCTTTCAGTTGCCTATTAGGGTTATATACTCTTGTCGCGATAGGAAAAGACCGATGGGCATATATCGTCCTTACATAAAGCGATCGAACCGATAAGAGGCCTCATTGGCCCGAGGAGGAGATTACATGAGAAGAATGAAGCTAATATCAGTTTTTCTCTTAGTCTCAATAATACTGCTTAGTGTATCCGTTTTTTCCGAAGAACCAATAGACGAGATGTATGAGCCCTTTGAAGAAGAAAATCCTGTTTCATTGAACTTCGCATCAACGATCCCTTCTTTCAAGTATGAAGAAGACAATACAGACCCAATCACTCTGGAGAATATGGCCGCAAGAGGGTTCTACAGAGAACGGGAGGAAGAGGGGGATCCCTCATTCTACTATTTTGCATCTTCTGCCTCTTCATCTAAGGAAGAATCTGAACCCGTAGAAGAAGTCGATGGGTTCTACAGAGAAGGGGAGGAAGAAGAGGAGTACAGCGTATTCATAAGCGCCTTTACCTCCGCTCCCGTGGATGATGTGAAAGTTGAAGCGATGAAGGTCTTCGCAAGCACCGTAAACACTCTCAGCAAAGGAGACATCTACGTCAGGATCTTTCATACTAATAACCGTAGTTCCGAAGAACTTCTTTCCGGTGTAATCAACGGAACGGAATTGATGGCATTCGACTGCAGCCTGTGCTCAATTGCCGACTCGCTGTTCCTCCCTCAACTATCGATCTTCTCCGCCGCTTATCTATTCGAGGATGTGGAGCACATGGACAAGGCTATGGACAGTGGAATCATGTCAGGGCTTCTTGATAGAGCCGCAGCAGACTCCGGAGTAAGGGTGCTCGACAACTGGTACAGCGGAAGTCATCATCTCTTCTTGAACGAAGTCATAAGCGGGATCGAAGATCCTTCGCAACTGGAAGGACTGAAGCTCTGCTCAAGCTGTTACCAGGGCTCATTCGACGCCTGCAAAGCTCTTGGCGCAACTCCCGTCTATATGGGTCAGAGCACTCTCAAAGATGCGATGAGCTGTGGTTCAGTTCAGGGCGCGGAGATGCTCCTTGAATGCATTACAGCTGAGGAATGCATCGATTCTATAAAGACCATAATACTTACCGGGCATCAGATCGAATCGATCAACCCGATAATCGGCGAGGCTACATGGAAAATGCTGAACGACAGGCAGAAGAACTGGATTCTGGAGGCGCTGCACACTGCGAGATCATACATGGAAACGGAAGTTCTCGAACGTGAAGCCGAGATAATCGGAGAACTCGCTCAGAAATACGGTGTCCAGGTCTTGGTACCATGTAAGGATGGGTTGCTCCAACAGGCGGCAGCCTACTACTCCCAGAATCGTTTCTCTGCCGTGTGGGGCGAAGATGCATACGTCCGAATACATGCAGCCTCGGAAGGGATGTAACTCAGTAATCAATGAAGAGGATACTCTGCAAATTCGAGATACCTCTCTAGAGTAGTTTTACTATCTGATCAAGCTGCCCTTCACTCGTTTTGAACGTTTGAGGGGCAGTAGTTTAAGATGACAAAGCTTAGGCACCCGAATGATATCATTCATGGCAAATAAATCAAGAAAAGCGTTGTGTTGATATGGATACATAAAATTAGACCCCCTACTGGTTCATGAACCCTTGCTTTCGTTTACCTTGCAATCGTGAAGTAAATAATTAGACCCACAACCACCGTGATACCGATAATTAAAGGAATAATCGAAAATCCAAACATTCTCACCTCCATCAAATCCATATGCTGCTCAGTATTCTACTCTCTTTCATTCCAAAGCTTTCCTGCTATTCAACAGCTCTTCATATTGGGGCCAGATCTCTTCAAGTCTTTCAGAAGGAGTCTGTCGGATCAATCTCGATTCAAATTTCAAAGATTCCCTTTCCACTCCAAGCATCTGCCAAAACTCTCTCTTAAACTGCACGAAGTCAAACTTCTCGCCAAGCATTTTTCTTGCGATATCTTCATAATGCAGAAAGTCGAGATACTTCGTGTTGAACAAATGTGTCTCTTCGCCTTCTTCAACGTCTATTTCTTCACCAAGAAAAAGAGCCTTCAGATACTCTAGATTGCTTCTTATAAGATTCCCAGCGACGATGCCGGAGTGTCCGGAAACAACTGTCTGACATGACGATTCAAGTATAGTCTTCAAACTCTCCATGAACGTGATCGGATCGTTCCAAAGAGTAACTGGCAGAGGATCTTCCACAAGATCTCCCACGAAGACCACCGACTCTCTTCTATCCAGACATATTGAAGAACACAGCGTATGTCCAGGCATATAACGAAACTCTATGTCGTCATCTTCAAAGACTAGTCTATCGCTGAAGGTAATGCCGGGAAGTCTTTTCAAAACTTCTCCGTCTCGAAATCTCTCTAGATTTTCGAAATCGTAATCCCATCTCTCTCTTTTCTTCTCCTAGCAAATTCATGAGTCACGATTTCGCACCTTTCGAATGCTCCGTTTCCCCAGATGTGGTCATAATCCGAATGTGAGTTGAAGATTACAAGCTCCTTTCTGGGAGTCTCCTGGATGTAGTTCTTGACAACACTCATGGATCTGTTCCCCAGAAACGTGTCACACAAATAGAATCGATATCTGCCTTCTATCAAGTAAACGGATGTCTCCCCAGTCATCGGGGAGTCTCCGTCCTGAAAGGTAAACAAAACTCCCCTGCTGCCAATCTGCTGAATCTTCAAAGCTCTACCCTTTTTTATTCTGCAACCGCAAAGACTCGCGCTACAGAGGAGTCGGCATGGATCTTAAGGGGAATCGCAAAGACTTTGATATGCTCATAGTTCGCGATTCTTTCAAACCCCGTAAGGTTTTCTGCGATCAAACAGCCTCCATTGAATAGAATTCTGTGAATATCGAAGGGATACCTGTCAGGAGAGGATGAATCGAAACCAACAAGCCGGGTTCTCCGCTTAACCAGAAACTCTGCGAGCTCCCGCGTCAGATAGGGGTTGTTGACGAAATAATCCTCACTTCCAAAAAACAGGTCACGGCCCGTCCAGAACAAGACTATCGCCTCCAGAGGTACTTCTTTTTCATACTCCGACTTCATTCTTATCACCGTTTTGCCCCTCACGTCCAGTAAAATACCTTTCCCGATGAAGCTGCCGATATCAATCTCGTCAATATATGTGTCAGACTCTGTCAAATGCATGGGTCCGTCAATGTGCGTTCCCGAGTGCATACTTATTCTCAGCCTGTGATTGTTGAACCCATCTTTTGCCAGATGCCTGGATCTGATCAACTCAGTCTCTTCATCGCCTGGATAGACAGCCTGGCCGTGTTCAATTGCTCTTGAAAGATCGAAGAATTTCTCCACAGTCCTCACCTCTCGAACTACATGCTAGTATGAGAATATCACATCTCAGGCCGGTTGCAGATCAAGAATCAGGTGGGGATGTCGAGAGAGTAATGCTGAGCATATCGAGAATACGTAATGCATCATAATTAAATCTACTCAAGAGAGAGTTAATGCATCAAAATAGAATCTATTCAAAATCGAATTGAAGGAGATTAAGAACACCTCCCTTTGAGTTAGATTTAGACTTCATTATCTGTATATCAACGAGTGATTCCTGAGAATGTGCTATATTACTCTTGAGTATATATAAATCTAGGGCTTCGTGAACCTTGCGAAGCTCATCTTTTTTTGTGTAGTCAATCCAGGGAGAGTTAAGTACTCTTTCGTAGGGAGTAGCGAACTTGTCGTATTTCTTCACTATTCTTGTACCATCTCTGGTCTTTTGGATCATCTTTTGAGTAGGCTGGAAATGGTTGTTGTAGAGATTCAAGCTTGCATATAGCTCCTTCAAGATAGTCAGTTCCTCCAAAGTGTCGTATCTGTAATAGCCAACGGCCCTTCTGACCAAAGACCAATTCTTCTGTTCCACATGGGGATTATCGTTCTTGTTGTAACTCCGGGTTCTGGTAAAGACCAATCTTTCATCCAAGCAATACTTATACAAATGAGCGTTAATAAACTCCGAGCCATTGTCAGAATGAATTCCCAAAAGAGGGAAAGGAAGTAACTCTCTCAATGCGATTATAGCTTCAAGGGTCCATCTTTGAGCTTTGTTCCTTATTGGTGCAACGACACTCCAACCACTGGCAACATCTACCATATTCAGGCTATAACAGAATTCTCCCGAGCTATTACCTCCTTCATGACCGACAAGATCCACCTCGACAAAACCTGGTTTTGTGTCATCCCATTCGTGATGAGTCTTTATCCTTATGTGTTTCTTCAAGAGAGTACCGGGTTTTGTATGTGACCTACCCTTCAGTTCCATCTTCTTCCTTTCACTTCGTAGAAGTCTATCCATTGTAGAGGAACTTATTTCCAAAAGCTTCTGCTTAACTTCTTCCCTCAAAGACAAATGACCATTCTTGATCAGATTCTCTATCGCCTCTTCAATAATCGCTTTGAGTCTCTTGCCGCAAGGAAAGTCCAGGATCTCCCATATCTCAACTAGTTTTCTAAATACTTCGAAATCATATTTCTTCTTTCTTCCGCGCCTCTTTGTGAACTTGCTTCTCTTGTTCTTCTTAGAATAACCTCTCCTAAGTTTTAGTGATGCATAGCTCCGGTTGTACTCAGTTAATTCAATAAATTCGTCAAGGATTCTACTCTTCTCCTTCTTTCCAGCCTTCCTGTACTTCTTTGAGTATTTCTCAATCAATCCAGTCATGTCTATTCTCTTCATCTTCGCCCCTACCTCTTTCAACTAGGCATTCGCGAAGATTATCCCCTTCATCCTTACCTTTCGAGTAGTTTCATTTTTGATGCAACGTTACCCTTTTCAAGTAGATTATTTGTGATGCATATCGGAATATTTGAAATCGATAGATTATATGATATGATTAATACGTTCGAAAAAATTGAGAGGAGGGACACCAATGAGAAAAGGAATTGCCTTAACGCTGTTGCTTCTTCTTGTTTCGGTTTTTGCCGTTGCGGATATCGCTACCTCGGTTGATCTAGCACAAGAGATAGCCAACACTGCAAACGAACAGATTGAGTCGCTGATTGAAGTGGCGGTAGAGAAGGCCGAGAAATTCACGGTGCATTATACTGAAAGAGGGATGTCACAAAACGCATATGAAACCCTAATAGACAATCTAGGCAATGAACTCGCCAGTAAGGCTCTAAGTATTTCTCAGGATGCGATAGCGAGAATCGAAGAGCTTGGTTACAAAGCCATCTGTTACTATGTACCGGTGAAGCTCGGCTACAAGGTCTTTCTAATAGATCCGATACTGATTATCGATGACTAATCAAGTCATGCAAGTTAAAGTGAGCTTTAGATGCCGTAGTCATCTACGGCATTTTTTCGTTTTAGGCAAACTATGCGTCTTTTGTGATACACTGTACTAGATTATACTTTTTACTGTGATGCTCTTTTTGGGGGAATAAATGGAAGGGTTCAAAGTCTGCAAATCTAACGAAGCGATCGAAACGGTTGTCCAAAAAAACTCTTCTCTGTCTCTTCTGGCTCACGGCGACGGAGTAGAGATTTCGGTTTATGAACTCAAGTCGGGAGTCGTCACTTTTCTGGATACCTTTGCGGGTGGAGATCTTCTTGAATTCTATTATGTGATCGAAGGAAGGATTTCCTGTAACTTCTCCGATGAAGAAGTTCATCTTGGCCATGGCGACTACTTCTACGCCCACAATCTTAAGGCTCCAGTTGAGCTGAAACCCCAAACGGATGTCAAGCTTCTACATATTTCTTCAAGACCTTTGTTCAAGCACATCAGCAAGAATATCTCGGTGATGAAGAGTATTCTTTCTCAAGTTGAGATAAAGGACTCATACACCCACGGACATGGGAAAAGAGTCAGAGACGTATCGCTTGCCATAGCAAGAAAGCTAGGCGTCCCTCCCGAGAAGCAAGAGAACATAGCGATGGGAGCCCTTTTCCACGACATCGGAAAGATCGAAATCGAGGACTCGATACTGAAGAAACCCTCAAGATTAACCAAAGAGGAGTTCGAGAGAATTAAGCTTCACCCGGTGTTTGGCTGTCAGATGGTAAAAAACAGCTTTCTAGAAGATACTCACGACATCATCAGACATCATCACGAACGCGTAAATGGTTCCGGATATCCCGACGGATTGAAGGGAGATGAAATATCGCTGGAGGCCAGAATAGTAGCTGTAGCCGACTCATTTGACGCAATGACGTCGCGAAGACCGTACAGAGATGCAATGAGCTGCAAGGGTGCTCTTGAGGAACTGAAGTCCCAGGCGGGCACCCAATATGATCCCGAGATTGTGAACGCTCTTGAGAGCTGCATTCGGGAAGGACTTGTTTAGTCTAATATCTTGCGTATTGAACGATCGCGTATTAGCCGATAACTACCTCAATTTCCCACCTACCTGATGTAAGAAAGAGCCATCATTATTAAAGATTCGGTAGCTTCATCTTCCTCAAAAAGCAGAGGCCTCAAATGGTGTTACTGATATAATTCAGTAGAGGTGATCAGTATGGGAGCGTTTTCGATCGTTGTTACAATAAGTGACAGGAAACTCCTCAAGTCTGTAGAGATGGCCGGGGCTTCGGCGATAAGAATAAACTCATCACATGTGACTCTTGAGGACCTCCAGAAGTTCGTGTCTTACTACGAGGAAAACTGCTCGCTTCCACTGTATATTGATCTCCAGGGAGCAAAGCTTAGACTATCGCGCAGCCAGCGGGTAATCGAACTAAAGGCCGGAGAACAGGTGATTCTGGGTAGTAAATGTTCGGAACTCAGGGGTATACTGATAGACCCGAGATCTTTGTCATATCTCTCCCCGGGGATTAAAGTCTCCATAGAAGATGGCAGAATAGAACTCCAGGTGCTAAAGACGGAAGCCGATTGCGCAAGAGCTATGGTCCTGAGAGGAGGAACAATAAGACCTTCCAAAGGAATGAACATCTCGCCGCACCCCATAAATCAGATCGAGCTTTCATCGAGAGACATAGAAATTGTGCTGACTACTAAGAAATATGACTTCATAAGATACGCTCTTTCATTCGTCTCAAGTCCAAGTGAAGTAATCGAACTGAAGGATCTTTCCGGAAGAGCTGTGGCATCGAAGATCGAAAGGGAGCTACCCTTCTCGAAAATCGAGGAAATCTCCGCTTCAAGCGACGAGCTCTGGTTATGCCGCGGAGATCTCGGAGCACAGCTGGGGCCGAGAGGGCTTGTAGACTTCTATGACTATTTTTCGGCGAATATCAATGATCTTTACAAGCCGGTTCTGATGGCAGGGGAGGTTCTGGAGCACATGGTAGAACACCCTTTCGCTACGAGGAGTGAACTGTGCCACTTAAAGGACGTTCAGAGAAAGGGGTTTTCAGGTGTCGTCCTCTCGAATGAAACTGCTTATGGTTCCTTCCCTATTGAGACAATTAAGACCGTTCTGGAGGTCACTTCGGATGAATGAGATAATATTGGACATCGCCAACTCGCTGGCTTTACCAAGATGGAAAGTAGAAAACGCAGTCGAACTGCTCGAAGAAGGAAAGACGATTCCATTTATCGCTAGATACAGAAAGGAAAAGACTGGAGAGTTAAATGAGATACAGTTAAGAGAGATTTCCGATGCTCTCGAGTATGCGAAAAAACTGAGTTCTAGAAAAGATGAGGTTCTTAGGATAATCGAGGAAAAAGGCAAGCTTACTGATGAGCTGGAAGCAAGCATCAAAGGAGCAAAGAATCTTCAGTTAGTCGAGGACCTCTATCTTCCCTTCAAATCAAAGAAGAAGACCAGAGCCGACAAGGCAAGGGAGAAAGGGCTCCAGCCTCTAGCGGATTTCCTTAAATCTTCAAGAATCAAAGATGAGGTTTTTGTCTTCACTTTCATAAATGCAGAACAGGAAATCCTCAAGCTCGAAGATGCACTCGAAGGAGCCAGAGATATACTTGCCGAAGAATTCTCACAGGAAGTGGCAGTAAGAGAAAAGCTAAGAAGTCTACTTAAGGAGAAGGGGATAATCAAGAGCTCCCGAACCGAAAAGGAGGATGAGCGTGAAGTCTACAGAGATTACTACGACTTCTCTCAGCCAATATCAAGACTGGTAGCCCATCAAATTCTCGCTCTTTTCAGAGGAGAGCGCGAGGAGATTATTTCGCTGAAACTGGAGCTCCCGTACGATATCCTTCCAACTTTGAGAGATCTCTTGGGATGGAGAGACTATCTCGCCTACTATGAAGAGTTGATTGAGGCTTCGGTCGATTCCTTCTCCAGACTTCTCATGCCCTCGATAGAAAGAGAAGTGAGAAATCTGATAAGAGAAGAAGCAGAAAGCAGGGCAATCCATGTATTTGCCAGAAATCTGAGAGACCTGTTTCTTCAGCCTCCTCTCGGCGAGAAGGTGGTCATGGGTGTTGACCCCGGTTATAGGACCGGGTGCAAGCTTGCAGTCATCGGAAAGGACGGTTCCCTTCTTTATCATGACGTGATCTTTCCCACCCCTCCAAAGAATGACTACGTCGGTTCATCGATGAAAGTTGTTCAGGCGATAAACACGTTGAATGTCGAGCTTATATCCATAGGTAATGGCACGGGGTCAAGGGAAACCGAACTCTTCGTGAGCAGGCTGATTAGAGAACACAATCTTCCTGTCAAGTATATGATAGTCACCGAGTCGGGCGCATCTGTATATTCGGCTTCAAAAGTCGCCATTGAGGAATTCCCAGATGAGGACGTAACAACAAGGGGGGCTATATCGATCGCCCGAAGAGTTCAAGATCCCCTCGCCGAATATGTGAAGATTTCGCCTGAAGCTATTGGAGTAGGTATGTATCAGCACGATGTAAATCAGTCAGAACTGAAAAGGACCCTCGACAGAGAGGTCGAGTCTGTCGTGAATCTAGTAGGCGTCAATCTAAACACTGCATCGGAGCATTTACTCAAATACATATCCGGATTGAATTCAAGAGCCGCACTGAACATTGTAAAACACAGGGCTGAAAACGGAGCGTTCAGGAACAGAAAGGAACTGCTGAAAGTCTCCGGTCTAGGTCCAAAGGCCTTCGAGCAGGCGGCGGGATTCTGCAGAATAATCAATGGATCCGAAGCTCTTGACGGAACCTCTGTCCATCCGGAGAGCTACGAGATCGCCAGATTCATTCTTGAAAGCGTAGAGTTGCTCCCGGAAGAGCTCTTCGACAGAAAAGATGAGATTACTGAATTGCTTGATCAAATCGATCCCGAAGCTCTGGCAAGGGAAAACAGTTTTAACCAGATCACTGTGAGAGAAGTAATAGGGATGCTGAAAAAGCCCGGTTTAGACCCAAGAGGGGAGCTGGAGAAACCGATTCTGAGGACCGACGTGCTTTCGATGGAAGACCTGTCTAAAGGCATGGAACTTGAAGGAACCGTCCGCAACGTCGTAGATTTCGGCGCCTTCGTAGACATTGGAGTCAAACAGGACGGTCTGATTCACAAAAGCAAGATGGGAAGAAGAGTTAGGGATCCACTTGAAGTCTTGAGCGTCGGCCAGATCGTGAAAGTTAGAGTGCTTGAAGTTGACACCAAGAGAATGAGGATTGGATTGGAGTTGCTTTCCGGCAGCAACGAATCTCGGAGTTAGGCAATTCGTGAAATCGTTGGACACAACTCAATCGATATAGGGACTCTTGACCCTAAGCAACTGTTCGAAGATCGACCGAGTATGCTTACTCGGTACCCTTGTGGAGCGCTCGTCCTACTGTCTTTCGCCGAAGATTATCGTGCCAAGTCTCACCATATTGGATCCTTCCTCAATCGCAACCTTGTATGAGCCGGACATCCCCATAGAAAGGTAACGCATCTGAACTCTCTCGATCTTATGCATGGAGATCTCTTCAAACAACTCTCTAGTTAGTCTTAAGTAAGGTCGGATTTCTTCCTGATCATCGGTTAACGGCCCCATAGTCATCAGACCAACTACAGAAATATTCTCGAGGGATGAAATCGATTCAATAAGTTCAAAGACATTCTCGGGAAAGACCCCGGCCTTTTTTTCCTCCCTGCCGCTGTTAACTTCTATCATTATCGGCATTCTCCTGTTTATGAAAGCGCATCGCTTATCTATTTCCTCGGCCAGTTTCAGGGAATCCACAGTCTGGATCAAGTCAAATATCTCAACGGCCTTCTTGACTTTGTTTCGCTGCAGGTGACCTATACAGTGCCATCTGGCTTTGCTGCCGATCACCTCGAATTTCTCTTGAGCCTCCTGAACGTAGTTCTCACCGACATCCCTCAAACCGCTATCCAGAAGCTCTAGAATCTCTGAAGCAGTCCTCGTTTTCGATGCGGCTACGATGGTCACATAATCAGGTATTTCTCTTCTCAGTCTTTTCACGTTATCAACAATCATCTTCAGACCTCCCTCTTAGTAAATTATATTGCATCGAATTCCATTGTGTTTGAGCAAAGACGAAAATCGTGATATTATTCAAATTGCCGGGGTGAATACTTAGTAGGAAAGGATGTTATGAGTAGGGGCATCGCTTGGTTATTGGTTGTATTGATTTCGGTGGCTGCAATCGTTAATCTCGAAACAACCGTTTTTAAGTCAAACAAGCTCTTGGAAGAGATTTCGAAAGTTCGCACCGACCTTTTTACTCTCAGATCGAGAGTTGCATCTCTTGATTCCGTTGTTAACGATATTCGAAACCAAATCGAGAAATCCGACGACATTACCAAGTCGGTGCACTTCACCAGACCTACAACTTCTCTTGAAAAAGTTGTACTTAAGGTCTCTGTAACTTTTTCTGAATTCACAGAAGGAAGTCAGCTATTTCTGAATGTGATCGATGAAAATGCAGATGTTCGATCTTATGAACTCGAATCTGAGAACGGTGTCTTTACTGCAATGATCGAGCTATTTCCTGAAGAGACTTATCACGGTCAGGTTAGACTAAGAGATGGCGACAAAGAGACATTGAGCAAAGAATTTGCCATTTCTCACGATCTGTACAACATTCAGCACTATCAATTGCTTGGACACGCATGGCTTCTTGAAACAGACAAGATCCACTACTCAATTGATCTGTACACACAGTATTGTAGAGATGAAGAGCTTAGAATTTCTGAAGCGGTGATAAAGGTTGTTGAAGGAGAGGATTCGAGAGAGACTCTCTTCCTACCATTAGACAATAATTCGCAGGAATTAGCAAAAGCAGTCTACTATTAGGCCGATAGAGACGCATCGCTCACTTTTGTAGCAGAAATAGCCTATAGATTTGGAGAGTCGAAGACTGAATTAGTGAAGATGAATTACCATTTCTGACAACTAGAGTCAGGACTTTTGTTTGATTATCCTCCATACTCCGATACAATCTCTAATAGTAGGTGAGTAGATTGCAAAGACGAGATTGGCTTGAACAACATAGAGCTAGAGTGCTAGAGCAACCTTCTATTGGCATTGAGATAGACAAAGGAAAACTGCAGGATTTCGTATTACGGATGGTAGGTTTTCTCGAAGAGTCGAACATAGTCGCAGACTTCGGCTGCCGCTCTGCAGATTTTTGGCCTCTCCTAAGAGATATGAGACTTAGAGTCGTGGGGGTTTCCTGTAACCAAGCGGTCAGGCAGTCAATGGGAATCCGGGTTATGAATATGAGCCTTTCCGATTTCAACTTCCTCGGTATCTTTGATGGATTCATCGCTTCTGGGATGCTTCAAAGACTCCATCCCGAGTTATGGTCAAAGACCCTTCTAAGAATCGCCAGGTCAGTTAAGACCAGCGGTGTGGGTCTAATCGTAACGGGAATCAGTGAAGAAGAAGAGGCCAAGAAGCGGCACGACATTCTTAAGAAAAGCGGACTCCCTGTAGTTGTCGGCGAGTTTCTAGATGAAGAAGGAAGATACAATTTCAAGCCCCTGAAGAGCTGGTACGATCAATGGTTAAGAAACGCCGGCTTCTACATACTCAGGGATGAGACAATGGGAAACACTGTCTACACGCTGGTGAAGAAATAGCGAGGTTGTCAATGACCGACAGAGCACTTAGAGTCTGTTACTTCGGCAAGCAGTGCTCCTGGAACGCATCAGCACTGCAGCAAGCTAGAAAGGCCGCGGCGGTTCTAGATGTTGACCTCATCGAATGCAATCTAATGTAGGAAAGCGTCGATATCCGTATTTTCTTTCCTTTCTCGGTTATTCACGGAGATCTGGAGATTGCGGGGCCGGTCTCGTCCAGTTTCATAGTTGACGTACTGACGGGTCGGAAAATCGCGGCTCCGTTCGAGCAAGCGAAACGAAAACCCTCCGGAAAAGCGATGGTATAGAACGCCTTTTGAAAGAGTCTTTGAGGCACGCATGTCTTGTGTGCACCAATGGAACCGGCTACGGTACAGAGAACAAAATCGACTGGAACGAGCGTTCCAGGAGAAATGGAGTCGTCTTCGGCTTCGTTTCCTTTGCTGAAGGAAAACTAGTCGCTCTGGTTGAAGTTATTCCCTCGCTCAATTCCCCTTACCCAATCTCAAAGGACCAGTCCACAGCCTTCATTACCTGCGTCTATAGTTCTCCTGACTCCCGATACGACTATCGCGGGGAATTGATCGAGTCTGTCCTGGAGGAGTGCAGAAAGCTCGGGTTCAGTCGCGTAGAGGTATTATCCGGTGAAGTAAGTCCATTCCCGAACGGGACGACAAGCTTCTTTGTAGAAAACGGATTCAGTAATCTAGGCACGGTAGCTCGATCTGTTGTTATGCTCTCCGGAATAGACAACATTGTGCTTTTGGCGAGAGATTTGTGACTTTATGCCGACAGAGGGATCTCCTCCAAGCCCTTCGATATAGACTTGGTTAATTCAAGCGGATAGGCAGAGTCGAGTTCTCTATTCAACATATGATAAGTCACTCGGAAATCAGTTCTTCAAGTTCGTTCAGATCTTCATTTTCGATCGCGACCCTGATCTTGCGCAGATAGATTTCCGCTTCCTCAAGCGAGGAAGCGATATTCTTTCCGTTGAATCTAGCCATGTCGATGACCATATCCCTGTTCTGTCTTCCCAGTCTGGAAGTTGAAGCGTAGCCCGGTCCGGTGTACTTCTCGAAATCACTACCGAGATTAAGTAGAGCTCTAGAGAGAAAGTAGGCTGCCTGGCTCACCCTGCTTACGATTAAATCGTGTCTCTCCGGCGAGAGGTATTCCGGAGACGAACGCAGATCACCTATAATCTCTAAAACACTTTTCAGATCCTCTGCGGAAGCAAACTCCGCGGGAGAAAGCAGAAAGACGCGGCCGTCGAACATCGACTCGTCCCAACCGGCCGGACCTTTGTGTTCGTTACCAGCCATCGGATGACCGCTAATGAACCTGATTTTTCTCTTTCTGGCGATCAACTGGAAGGGCTGCATAACGCTTGCAACATCTAATACGGTCTCTTCGAAAGCAACCGATTGTAGCAGTTGAGCTTCTGAACTCATGGGAACAGCCAAGATTGTTAGATCCGCACTCTCACAGATTTTGAGTGATATCGAAATGTCTCGATGTTTTCTTTTCAGAGCCTCGGTTGTGCCTATACTTTCATCAAAAACCGAAACTTCGTGGCCGCACTTCGAGAGCCTTATCGCGATCGAACCCCCAATCGAACCGGCGCCGATAATCTGTATTTTCATGTGTTCGAGTCACCAATCTCCACCTGATCTGGGCGCAAGTTCTTCGCCCGTCGCAAATAAACGAAATTCTTAGTCTTTGACTCGCAGTGAATCAGCACCCTGATTATCCCACCACACGAGTTCTCAAAAGAGGCTTCATAGAGGCACAGCAACGCGACATCACTCTGGTTAAATGCCTTCCTGAAGGCAGTTGCCGGATTGTACGAAGTTATATCGCTTGTAACGGTAAATATCACGGAGTGCAGTTCACCGATCTCGTTCCTTCCGAAAATCTCCTCCATTAGTTCTATAACACAACTTCCGATTTCTTCGGGATTATCTGACTCTATAGATGTTGCACCCCTAATAGCCTTCATTCAACCGCCTCCCAATCCGCCGACGAGTGTAGATTTGAAACCGCATATTCTATGGCCAGCAGGTATCCCTGCAGTCCAAATCCCGCGATTGTGCCTTTGCATACGGGGGAAATCACTGAGCGGCTTCTGAACTTTTCTCTAGCGAAGATGTTTGAAATATGCACTTCGATCTTTAGACCCTTGAAAAGCTCAAGAGCATCTCTAAGCGAGTAGCTGTAATGAGTTAGAGCACCTGCATTTATTACGACTGCATCATAGTCTATACGCTGGATTCTATCGACTAGATCTCCTTCGTGGTTAGACTGGAAGAGATCGGCCACCGCCCCTTTCTCTAGGCACTTCCTTTCTATTGCCTCGCGCAGTTCGTCGTAGGTGAAACCCCCATAGATACTCTTCTCCCTCGAGCCGAGCATATTAAGATTGGGTCCATTTAATACGAGTATCTTCATACAACCACCGCCAGCAAATCATCAAGTCTTACTTTCAAGAACTCGAACTCCCCGGGTCTCTTGACCACAGGAATCTCTATCTCCGCACTCTCAGAGTCAACTGCTTTCTTGTCGTTTCTAAGCAGTCTAAGAGCCTCCTCGACAGGCAGTTGCGGAAAATCGAGGCCAACGATCTCTGAAAGCGTATCCGAGACATCTCTGTACAACTGTTCATCTATAACACCCAGACCCGCGAAATAATGCATCTCCCGTTCCAGCCCCCAGGCCACGGCCATACCGTGTGAGACTCTCGATAATGGTTCGTAGAGATGTCCTAGCGTGTGACCAAGATTCAGGACCTTCCTTAGTCCTGTTTCACGAATGTCCATCGAGACTATCCTATCCTTTTGCTTCACCGCTTCTTCCAGCATCTCACTCAGTGCGGCAAGATTTCTTTCCTTCAATTTACCGCACAACTTCTTGAACTTCTCATAGTACTGACCGGTTATTAGGAATATCTTGAAGGCCTCAACGAGGCCCTCTTCGAACCGTCCCTCGTCCATCGAAAGCGTTACAACCGGATCGATTATTGTTTCAGAAGGCATGTAGAAGTTCCCGACGACGTTCTTGCACCCTTTGAAGTTCAGACCATTCTTCCCGCCAATAGAAGCATCTACTTGTGCAAGCAGAGTCGTCGGATACTGAATTAAGGGGACACCGCGTTTGAATGTGGAGGAAGCGAATCCGACTAGATCCGTCACCGTTCCTCCCCCCGCGCCAACCAAGACATCGCTTCTCGAAAGCCCTCTATCCATGAGGTACTCATAGACTTGAAAGAGAGTGTGAAATCCCTTTGCTTCTTCACCGTCGTCAATGGATAGAGCCGAAGAAGGGATCCACTCGGAAAAGATCCTTTCAACTCTTCTAGACACCACCGCGTTCGGCATTCTACCTATTGACTTGAATCCTCCAGGTGATATGGACACTGGATGTGAGCTGCTATTGAGCACTCTGCTTTCTCCGGAAGCTATCTTCATGGATATCGCGGCAACGGTTTCCCACTGGGACTGGCTGGAAGTTTCAACAGACGGAAACTGCTCGTATAGCTCCCTTCGCTCTTCCCAAATCCTGAAGATACTCTCCTTACCTTCCTTGAGCAGCGGTCGTCCCTTGACAGTGACTCTCCTGTAAAGATCGGCCGGAGGAAGCCTAAGATAGACGGCATTCTCTCCCTTCAAAATCTGGCGGTTTTCCTTGTCCAGTATGATACCTCCTCCAGTCGATACCACAATCTCGTCCCTGTGGACTAGTTTCTTCAGAAGGTCCTTTTCCAGTCTTCTGAATTCTTCCTCGCCTTCTTTCTCGAAAATCTCACTTATGCTAGTTCCTTTAGCTTTCTCTATCTCTAAATCCATATCTATGAATTCCTTGTCTAGAACTGAAGATAGAATTCTACCTATAGTGCTTTTCCCCGAGCCCATCATTCCAATAAGGAAGACTCTCATCCGTCACCCTCCTTTTTATCGAGCGAAAATCCCCGTTTCCAAACCTCTCAAGAATCGCTTCAAGCAACAAGAGCGCAAGCATCGACTCGCCTACTACCGAAGCCGCTGGAACTGCCGTCGTATCGGCGCGCACATAAGGAGCTGCCGTTTCATTCATTTTGCTCAGGTCAACAGAAGAGATTCCCTTTCTCAACGAAGGAATCGGCTTTACGCTTGCCTCAACAACGATCTGCTCGCCATTCGATATTCCACCCTCAATACCACCGGCATTGTTTGACTTTCTCACGATCATGCCGTTCTCAACGAACAGTTTGTCGTGATACGCACTACCCCTAAGTCGCACGTCCGGATTTCCAATGAAGACTCCTTTGACAGAAGGAATCGCCATAAAGTACTCGCCGATCCTCGAATCAAGCCTTTCAAAGAGAGTCCCGTATCCTCCGGTTCCCGTCGGAACTCCATCGGCGATAACCACAAATCTCCCGCCGAGCGTATCTCCCGCTTTGATTGAATCCTCTATTTCTTCGACCATTTTTTGAGAAGCTTCCTTGTCGTGGCAGAACACCGGAGACGCATCTCTATTTGAAATCCAGCCGGTCTCTGAGGGCAGTCCGCAACTTACATTTCCGATAGCTATTACTGAACTGCACAAAGCGATGCCCAGTTCATGAAGAATCTGCGATGCAACCGATCCAACAGCCGTTGCAGCTGCAGTCCATCTTGCACTGCTTCTCTCTGCATAAACCGCGAGATCATTCAGTTTGTATCTTGTCCAGGCAGCATAATCTGAATGGCCGGGTCTCGGGATGCTTCTCACACTCTTCTCTGCACTGGAAACCTTATTAGGGATCTCTATTAAGAGCGGGGCTCCAGTCGTAACTCCCCTCCACAGACCAGACCTAACTACTGCTTTATCCTGCTCAAGTTCCATCCTTTCCCCCCGGCCGTAGCCCTTCTGTCTGCGGAGGAGTTGTTGGTTTATCCTTTCGATCGAAAGAGAAACACCTGAGGGCAGTTCTTCAATGAGTCCAAAAACCCCGCTACCATGAGAGTCTCCGACAACTGTGAACTTCACTTCATCACTTCCCAAAACGTTTTTTCGAAACTTTCGCCTGAAGGCACTCCCCAAATTCTGAGGTTCTCCATTGCCTGATGAAGCAACATGTGCCTTCCGTCAAGAACAGTTTTCACTTCACAGCGGCGGGAAGACTCGATCAAGGGCGTCTTCCAGTAGATGAGATCGTATACGAGGCTCTTACCGGAAAGCTCTTCAGCAGTGATCCCAGTATCCTCTCCATTTATTCCCAGAGAAGAGGCATTTACTATGCTCTTGCTCTTTGCTGCAACTTCTCTTATTGATTCCAAGGGAAAGACGTTGACTTCCAGATTCCCGGATACTTCGAACTCTTCTTTGATTTTCTCGGCTCTCGAAAGTGTTCTATTGACTATTTGTATGTTCTTCACGCCTGCCCTTTTCAAATAGAAAACCACGGCTCTCGCCGCTCCCCCGGCTCCGATAATCATTACCGGCTCCTCTATCGGTCTTCTTTGCAAAGGCTTTCCAAAACCAATCCAGTCGGTGTTGTACCCCCTTCCTTGGAAGATGCAGTTCACTGCAAGGAGCGGAGGTTCTACTTGACTGACTATGTGCGGAACAATTCTCTCTTTGAAGGGAATCGTGACGTTGAAACCATCGAAGTCCTGAATGATCGAGACTATCTTCGTGGAAAACTCATTGGGGTCGATGTCAACTGCTTCGTAGGTTGCATCGATGTTCATGGCCTCGAAAAAACGGCCGTATATGCTTGGCGACATGCTGTGCGAAATTGGATGTCCTATTATGCATAACCTCATCGACAGACCTCCTCGAGCGTCTGGAAGAACCCGGGGAAGGACACACCAACCGCCTCTGTGTTGGTTATCTCTACTCCTTCCTCGCTCAGCAAACCCGCTATTGAAAAAAGCATCGCGATTCTGTGATCCCCATAGGAATCAACCTTGCCTCCGGTTACTCTCTGAGGGCCCTCTACGCTAAAACCATCTTCATGTTCAACGATATCTACTCCGATCTTTCTAAAGTTCTGAACGGTAACCGAGATCCTGTCAGACTCCTTTTTCCTCAATTCCTCAGCTCCCCTGACTGTAGTTACACCATCTGCAAAGGTACCGGCAAGCGCAATTAGAGGTAGCTCATCTATCATTGAAGGAATCAACGCACTTTCGATTTCAATACCTCTCAAGTGAGAAGATCTGGCCAAGATTGTTCCCGATGGTTCTGGGAAGCTGTTTTCAACTTCTAACTCGATCTCGGCTCCCATACTTGTCAGGAGCTTAAGGAATCCAATCCTTCCATGATTCAGTCCGACATTTCGAACTGTCACCGCACCGTTCTTGTGAAGAACAGCTAGAGCTATCAGGAAAGCGGCCGAGGAGATATCACCGGGTATCGAAAAGTGAATCGGCGAGAGCTCGCTCTTTCGTACTTCGACTCTTCTCTCAAGTACGCTTATTTCGGCGCCCATGGATTGAAGCAACCTCTCTGTGTGATCTCTGCTGCAGTGAGGCTCCGTAACAGTTGTGACTCCTTCTGCTTGAATGCCTGCCAGCAAGATCGCGCTCTTTACCTGAGCACTTGCCACTGAAAGAGAATGATCGCACCCATTCAGTTCGCCGCCGGCTATGCACATTGGAAGAAGCGAATCTTCTTGCCTCGCCGATATCCTTGCCCCCATCTCTTTCAGCGGGGCGATAACTCTCCTCATGGGTCTCACCGATAGGGATTCATCGCCGAAAAGGATGTGAGTTCCTCTCTTGCCCGCAAGAACTCCGGCCATCAGTCTTGCAGTGGTTCCGGAATTCCCACAATAAAGCGGCCCGGATGACTCTTTCCACGACGCCTGAGATATTTCAAGTCTGTCGAAATCTCCCTTGAAACCTCCTCCAAGTTCGCTGATAATCCTGAAAGTCCTTAAAGTATCCTCGCTTTCAAGCAGGTTATGGACGACACTTACGCCACTGCACATCGAACACATCATTAGTGCCCTATGGGAGATTGATTTATCAGGAGGCACGGCTATTTCACCGGCAACTTTCTTTGAAGGCAGCAATCTCATTTTATCCTCCCTGCCAGTCATGTAAGCAGGAGCTCAGCAGAATCGGCCAGTGCTCCAAGGCTATCCATTAGTTTCTCAAATTCGCCAAAACTTAGGCTTTGCTTGCTGTCGGAAAGAGCCATCTCCGGCCTGGGATGAATTTCAACTTCGATACCGTTAGCTCCGGCCGCCAGAGCAGCTCTGGAAAGTGGTATTATCAAGTCTCTCCTCCCTGCTGCGTGGCTGGGATCAACGATAATCGGAAGTGGAGATTGAAGTTTGATTAGAGGCACGGCAGAAATATCAAGCGTGTTTCTCGTGGCCGTTTCGAAGGTCCTGATACCCCTTTCGCAAAGTATTATCGACATGTTCCCCTTGGAGGCAATATACTCCGCAGAAAGAAGAAGTTCTTCAACCGTATTCATGAAGCCCTTCTTCAGAAGAATCGGCTTTCCCTTTTCGGCAACCTTCTGAATTAGCTGGAAGTTCTGTGAATTTCTTGCCCCAATTTGCAGTATGTCACTCATTTCATAGACGGCCTCAAGTGTCCCTTCGCCAGTTACCTCGGTCACCGTCTTGAGGCCGTACCGATCCGCAGCTTCTCTCAAATATCTCAGACCTACTTCTCCAAGACCTTGAAAAGAGTATGGAGAGGTTCTTGGCTTGAAAGCCCCTCCTCTAATCACTTTCACTCCCATTTCAGAAAGGAAGGCGGCGATCTCTTCTATCATAGGCCTATCCTCGACCGCGCACGGACCGGCCATCACTACGAACTTTCCTCCTCCTACCGAGACATTGCCAATGTCTACAGAGATATCTTCGCTGTGAAACTCCCTGGAAACAAGCTTAAACGGCTTGAGAACTCGAACAACTTGTTCAACGCACTCAAGAGCCTCAAATCGTTCAACTGACATATAACGGTCGTCACCGATGACACCAATCACTACTCTCTCCATCCCCATGGAAACATGACAGCTCAGATTCAGACTCTCTGAAAGAGACTCTACTTGCTTAATCTCCTCTTCACCAGTACCTCTCTTAAGAACGACTACCATTTCACCACCCCGCCTTCCTGTCTGAAAAAGAAAAGGGTCTCCGGATTGGAGACCCTTTCTTTTCTTTCATCCGGAGTAAATGCAAGAAGCACTTACCCGGAGTTATCACTCACAAGCAAATGCTTCTGTTGTTATAATAATATGCATTTATCCAGGAAAATCTGGAGTCTATCATCAATTCATCTCCCCGCTATTTATGAAAGAATTCTACACTTTTGTGGCTCACCATGTCAAATCAAAAGAGACAAAAATCGCCCGACAAACTGAACTGATTCTTACGCACTAGTAACAATCTCAGAGAGATACGTTCTTGACTTGAAGAAACAGATGCATTTCTCTTCCGATAAGGTGATCATCCAATATAGGTGTATTCTTGCTCGAGTATGTACTCTCTGAATCCCAGAGCACGAGAAACTTTCAGCGATCCGTAGTTCAATACGTCATGTCTGTACTGAATCAGTTTCTTATTGACGATTGCCCACTCGCTTGCCCTTGAACCGATCGCCTTTCCCAGGCCAAGCTCTCTGAAATCAGGCATAGTTATTATGCCAATATCTGCAATGCTATCCCATTCAATAATGCTTGAGACCGCCACGATCTCCTCTTCATAAAAGGCTCCGAAAACAACTACGTGGTCGAGCTCGACAAATCCTTCGGCGAGATCCTCCCTTGTACAATGGTTTCTGAACCGATAGAAAGCAGTCCTGTCGCCCTGATTTAGTCTTCTGACAACGAAATCCATTGGTGGGTCGTAAGGAACGTAGTTCGAAGGGTTAAGGTACTTGATGGATGTCTTCTTCCAGAGAGAAAAAGACTCGTGAAGCAACTTCTCAAGAGCCAACTTTTCTCTATCCTCTTCTTCAATAGCAGATTTTACAACTGTTTCGAGCTTAGGATCATAAAGAATTACCGTTCGCTTTTCAAAACTCAGATGACTGATCTCGCCCTTTCCTTTCTTAGCCTCATCTGCTATGAGAAACCGCTCTTTCGAGACAAATCTATCGACAGGAACCTGAAGGCGTTTTGCCCATGCTTCCTCTATTGCCTTCTTAAGATCTTCCTCTCTCAATTTCCTTTCCTCCATTTCTTTCATGATCTTCTCAGGGGTAGAAGTACCTCGTATAAAAAAACCGACCTAAGTCGGTTTCTTTTCTTTCAAATAGGGAGTACCATAATTAGACCAAATGCTATTTCAACGAGAAGAGTAATCAGATTAGTGAACGTCAAAGACTTATCCACAAATATGGACATTATACGCGTTGCGGCGATAAACAGATAAACAATCCCCAGAAAAAGGAATGAAATCTGCGCACCCAAGAGAACTATTGGAGCAACTCCAAGCCCTATAAACGTGCCCCCCATGATAGCCTTCACTTCCGTTTTTCCTCTGGCATTACCGGCCGAAAACTCGGCCAGCTTGGCGTAGGATTCCGGTTTCAACACTATATATACACCGGTGACTGCCGTAAGAACAGCAACAACAAAACGAATGATAGTGAACAATATCTCGATCGCCCCCTAGATTATAGATATATTCTAGCAATCAAAACCATAATTAAGTATTACCTGAGTATAAAGAGCACCCTGAGAAATATGACGAGATACACAAGGTTGCTCCATAAGGGTGTCAGAATGAAAATCGCGATTTCAAAAAGCGGGATGAATACGCTGAAACATAGATCTTTCTGTAGTAATGCATATCAAGGCTCTCCAGGATCTCATTGCGAATCAGACCGGTGTTTTTCATCAGATAATGCCATTGAACAAGTGCGATAATCTCAAGAATCGGGATATTCAGATGAAACAGCAGCTCTGCAAACTCAAATTCACCATAATCCCCAAGAAGTGCGGTAGTGAAAGGGACTGTTGTAACGAAGAAGAGATTGAGTAAGTTCAACCAAAGATGCCGGTAATCAGTCTTCTTCAAAATGTCTGTCCTTCTAACTGTGGAGATCCAGATCGATCCGATCACGAAAAAGGAGATGAAGTAACTCAGAAAGTCGTAGTTCTTGCTCAATACGTGCCTTACTGAGCGCCCTGATCTGTAATCTTATCCTTTACCGGGACCCCGAGAGAAAGCACAAGAACAGCCATTACGATGGCAAACACACCATTCGTAAGTGCCTCCAGTCTATTCACACGTATTTCAGGATCGGGAACTTCACCTTTCGAGTTCTTTCACGGTTAGTAGGCAATGCCAACTCTCTTCTGAGTGTATTCGGACGTGAACAATTGCTTGTAAGCAAACTCGGCAACGTCCTGAATCGAAATCTTCTCTCCGTTTTCTGGAAGGAAGTCGGCCGAAACTCTGTAACTCTGGTTGCCTTCTGAAAAGGACATAAATGGCGGGCACACAACGACCCAATCAAGCTCCGAAGTCTTGAGGATTTCGAACGCATCCATGAATTCTCTTGAAGATTTCTTGAGATATTGCGGATAGTTGGGGGAATCAAGCCTGAGTTCTCTCGGCGATAGCTGAAGAATACCCGAATTCGCGATCGTAACGAGCTTACTCACTTCGGTATCCCTGGCGGCATTCACTATGTTTCTCATAGCGACTGCCAGAGTATCGTTCACGCTTCCCGAATTATCCGGGCCTAAAGCGCTGACAATCGCATCTTGCCCTCTTATTGCATCTCTCACGCTCTGGCTATTGAAGACATCGCCCTGGAAAATCCTGAGGTTTTCCTTTCTAACAGTCAATTTCGAGACGTTGCCAACAAATATTGTGACTATGTGATTATCGTTCAAGGCCCTATCAAGTATGACCCTCCCTACTCTTCCGGTGCCACCAAAGATAATTATCTTCAAGGCGGTTTACCCCCTTTCACCGTTCTATATCACAATAATATAGTCTCTCACGCCTAAATCCAAATCAAGATAGTGATTTCATACTAGATCACATGAAACCAGACTCCATATCGACAAGTTGTCGGGTGTATGTCCCATCTCAATTATACATCTACCTGAATCGGCCTCGTTTTCTGCATTACTGTCTTGTTCGAACTATTCTATTGGTGGCTTAAGATCGACGCCAGCACTGGATTCGGTTATAATCTATTTACGAAAAACTCTTACGGAGGTATTTACTTTGAGACTTGTTGTCGCGGGACGCTGTCTGACATTTGCCGGGATACTCGGGCTAGTCGTTCTCACACTGTTCCTTGCAGGATCCTCCGGCTTTGAGAGCACAACCCTGTATGCAAGAGACTCAGGTGAAAGCTTTGCCAAGTTCGTTATTCAACCTGGCCAGCAACTGAGAGTGAGACTGAACATAAAAGTGTTGAAGAACAATAACGTGTATCTCTTACTGGAAAAAGGCGAAGAGGAAATCCAGCGGTTTGCAGAAGACTGGCAAAAGACAAGAAATGAAATGACCTTCGAAGAAGAAGGGGAGTACTCTCTCAAAGTTGTCTTCGAAGATCCCTCTGCAGACAGACGTCTTGCTGAAGTAGAAGTCTACTGGTTAATCGCCGAATGATTCTTCTAACAAGTAGGATCACTGAGGAGTCAAACATGAGTGAAGCCGATGCAATTGCTCTTAGCAAGAACGGGCCTCTAACTATGAAGAGGATGATTTCTGATCTCAAGCATCTCGGAGTAAGGAAAGGAATGGTACTGCTAGTTCACTCTTCACTAAGCAGTCTAGGCTGGGTGTGCGGAGGAGCCATTACAGTGATTAGGGCGCTTGAAGCAGTACTTGATGAGGAAGGAACACTAGTAATGCCTGCTCATTCGGGAGATCTCAGCGAGCCCTCAAACTGGTCGAATCCTCCTGTTCCGGCGACCTGGTTTGACACGATCAGAAGAACAATGCCTCCCTTCAACAGAGCGGAGACTCCGACAAGAGGGATGGGAGTCATTTCAGAGACTTTCAGAAAGATGAAAGGTGTTGTGAGAAGCGACCATCCTCAGGTCTCATTTGCCGCCAGGGGAAAGAAGGTCTCTTACATTGTAGATAGCCACGAACTGGAGTTCGGCATGGGTGAAGGATCGCCCCTTGCCAGACTATACGACCTGAATGCTCACATACTGCTTTTGGGTGTCGATCATTCGAACAACAGTTCATTGCATCTGGCAGAATACCGGGCCAACTTTCCCTCCAGAAAGAAGTGCAAAGATGGAGCCCCGATTATGGAAAACGGAAGGAGAGTCTGGAAAGAGTTCAACGATTTCGACCTTGATTCAGACGACTTTTATATCATAGGAAGCGACTTCGAGAGAGATTTCCCCTCAAAGGTAAACAAGGGAATGATCGGGTACGCCGAATCAACTCTTCTCCCTCAAGTAGAACTGGTTGATTTCGCGGTTGAATGGATGACTAAGAACAGAAAGTAAGACTACAGACTATTTCGAAAGAAAGACCGATCTGCCCCAATTTGAGGAATAGTTTATAATGTAGAAGATATGTGGAAGGAGGAGTAATATGACCAAACTCGTGCTGGTAAGACACGGAGAAAGCACATGGAACAAAGAGAACCGTTTCACAGGCTGGACCGATGTTGATCTGTCCGAAAAGGGCCGTGAGGAAGCGAAGAAAGCTGGCGAGATATTGAAAGCCGAAGGATACGACTTCGATCTAGCATACACTTCCGTTCTTAAGAGAGCGATAAGAACGCTATGGTACATAATGGATGAGATGGATCTCATGTGGATTCCGGTGATTAGGGACTGGAGACTTAACGAGAGGCACTACGGCGCCCTTCAGGGTTTGAACAAAGCCGAAACCGCAGCCAAGCATGGCGAAGAACAGGTGAAGATCTGGAGGAGAAGCTACGACATCAGGCCGCCTGCACTTGAAGAGAGCGATGAAAGATTCCCGGGACATGACCCCAAGTACAAGACTCTCTCGGATGACGAGCTCCCCAGAACGGAGTGCCTCAAAGACACGGTGGCGCGATTCCTGCCACTATGGAAGAATGAGATATCCTCGGAGATAAAGTCTGGAAAGAAAGTGCTGATTGTAGCCCACGGAAACAGCCTTCGGGCACTGGTCAAATATCTGGACAATATTCCCGACGACGAGATCGTAGGATTGAACATTCCGACTGGAATACCTCTAGTTTACGAACTGAATGACGATCTAAAACCAATAAAGCATTATTATCTGGGTGATCCGGAAGAAATCGCAAAGGCGCAGCAGGCAGTTGCGAATCAGGGGAAAGCAAAGTAACATCACTCAACATAAAAAGAAGCTACCCTCTGGGTAGCTTCTTCTCTTGAGTTTATCACTTAATCTTCTGAAAACAGCTAAACAAGCGAAAGTATTTTTAGAAACTAAGAATTTTGCCACTACAAACTCTGTATTCAGAGAGTGAGTTCTTCTTGAGGCGTTACCTTGTCGGGTTGTGTTATCTTCATTAATGAAAGAATCTTCGAAGCAAGGGGTAGTGATTTGGCTTTCATGTAGTAACTTTGCTCACCATGACTGAACTTCATCACTTTGAGTGAGTTTATCGCTCGTTGTATCTCCTGGGTTGAAGTGTGTATACCCTGTCTCTTATAAAAATCTGACGCTGCCGACGTTGCAATACGTTTTGGTTTTGTAGGAAGCGCCTACGATGCTAACTAATAA